>JBAXTC010000468.1:0-6377 GCA_037130375.1 Verrucomicrobiota bacterium
CTGCAAAATCGTAGCCGCCGACGGCAGTCGGCGCACTTTTCCTCGATTATCGGACTGTTAGCGCCGACTGCCGTCGGCGGCTACGATTTCTTGAAACCACCCTGCGCGTGGCCTGATCGCGCATTTTTGGGATTGTATTCAAGTCGTGAATGGATTCTATTCACGGCATGGAATCGATTCGGAACCGCTGGCTGACCTGCAAACTGGAAGCCGCGTTGAAGGCACTGCCCGTGGTTGTGCTCACGGGCGCGCGGCAGACGGGCAAGACCACTTTGGCCCAAGCGCTGCCGCAAAAGCGGACTTTTGTGAGCCTGGACGACCTGGGCATCCTCGGACAGGCCCGCACGGACCCGGATTCGCTGCTCGCTTCACGCCCGGTCACGCTGGATGAGGTGCAGCGCGCCCCCGAGCTGCTGCTGCCGGTCAAGCGCCATGTGGACCGCCAGCGAAAGGCAGGCGACTTCCTCCTCACCGGCTCAGCGAATCTTCTGCTCATGGGCAAGGTCGCGGAATCTCTGGCAGGCCGGGCGGTCTATCTCGACCTTCCTCCCTTCTGCCCGACGGAGTGGCAGGAACGACCGGGCGGGCTGGGGCCGCTGGACGCATTGTTCGAGCCGCATTTCACCCTCGGCGACTGGCCGGACGAAGCCGGCGATTGGCAAACATGGTTGTTGCGCGGCGGGTTTCCATCGGCCCTCTCCGCGCCAACCGCCGACGCCCGCAAACTCTGGTTCACCGGCTATGTGCAGACCTACCTCGAACGCGACTTGCGCCAACTCAGCGCCGTGTCCAGCCTGCCGGATTTTCAACGAGTCATGGCGCTGGCGGCCAACCGCTGCGCGCGGTTGCTCAACCAATCCGACCTGGCCCGCGACGCCGCGGTGCCCCAGCCCACGGTCCACCGGTACCTGAACCTGCTGGAAACCGGCTGCCTGCTGGTCCGGCTTACCCCCTACACGACCAATCCCACGACTGGCCTCGTGAAAGGAAAGAAGGTTTTGTGGAGCGACTGCGGTCTGGCGGCCTGGCTGGCTGGCATCAAGAGCGCCCCCGACCTGGCCAATCGTCTCGACCAAGGCTACTGGCTGGAGCAAACGATTTTCCAGTCCTTGCAGTCCTGGCGCTCCCTTGACCCTGCCGGGCGCAGACTCTATTTCTGGCGCGACCGGTCGGGGCGCGAAGTGGATTTTGTCCTGGAGCAGGACGGCGTGTTGGTGGCGCTGGAAATCAAAGCATCTCAACAGGCCACACCATCGGACGCTGATGGCATTGCGGCCTTTCGCCAAAGCCTGGGAAGGGGGCGACGTCTCCGCTGCGGAGTTGTCCTGCACGCGGGGTCAGCGCGGTCTCTGGGGCAAGAACTGTGGGCCTTGCCATGGTGCTGGCTCCTGCCGAAGGCTGAGGGGCGATGAAACCGCGGATGAGTGGGGAATGGTGATCGGTGATCGGTGGGCGGTGATCGGTGGGCGGTAATCAGTGGTCGGTAATCAGTGGTCGGTGGTCAGTGATCGGTGACTTTTCCAGCAAACTATCAGTACCTGCGCGAGCCGCTCCGCGGCAGCCTTGCTCTCCTGCTGCAGGCGTCTGAGAGCGCCGATTTTTCCTGGTGACTTCACCAGCGACATGGCCAGTTTGGCGCAGCTCATTTTTTGGTCGGAGGTCATCAACTCGTTGAAATCGATTGGCAGGTCTTCGTTGGCCGCATCCAGGATCACCCGCACGGTGGCGCTCGGAATTCCTGCCTGACGACACACCTCGCAGATGATTTGCGATTCCATTTCCACTGCGTCCGCGCCGGTCGCCTGCCACAGCGCTCGTTTTTGTTCCGCCGTCGTGGCCACGCGGTCCGCGCAATGGAAGCGTGCAGGTCGAGCGCCCGCCGCTAAGAGTGCGGATTCCAGACCGGTTTCCGCATCCGCGGCAAAGACCACGGTGCCCATCGCGAGGTCCGGCCTAAGCCCGCCGGCAAACCCGCAGGTGAGGACCAATTGTGGCCGTTCCTTCGCCAAAGCGGCAAGAATCGCCCGCTCCGCGTTGCGCTTCCCGATACCCACGAGGATGACTTGGATTTTGCTGTGCCCGCCGCTCAGCTTCTGGAACGCCCGCGCCTCCTCCTTAACCGCAAAACACACCAATACCTTTCGGATTTCGGCCTTTGGATTTCCTTCGGATTTCGGTTTTCTGACTTCGGCCATCACTTAATACCCGCCAGCCGATCCTTCCAAATCTGGTAGAGCAGCACCGTTGCTTTCACGTCTCTCAGGCAGTAGTCGGCGATTTCCCGGTAACGTCCGGCGGCCATCAATGAATTCACGTCGTTGCCGGTCACGCCGTGGCTCTTGGGGGATTCGATTCCGAAGGACTTGCAGTAAAAATCCAGGTTGAACCGCCGCGCCGCGCCATCCCGGCCGCTGACGTTGTAGAAGGTGAGCTGTTCCGCGAGGTCGCAGTGGGGCTCGGTTTGGAAGCGGTAGCCCAGCCAGTCTTTGCGGGAAATGGGCACGTTGAGCAGGGCGGAGCGGAGGTAAATGAACGGCACGTCAAACCCGCGTCCGTTGAACGTGACGATCTTCTCATAATGCTTCGCCACATCCCAAAACGCCGTCAGCAACTCGACCTCATCCACGCACGGCATGAACTCGACCGGGCTGGCCTCGTCCGCTTCCTCTTCATGGTCCGCCGCCGTGAAGAGCACCTGGCCGCGGGCGGTATCGGCGTTGAGCATGGCGATGCAGACGACCTGCGCGGTCAGCGGCCACAGACTAAATTGCCGCTGAATTTCGGAGTGGCGGACATCGCGCGCCGCCGCATCGGTGATCTTTTCGCACTCGCGGAAAAGGTATTCTTGTTGCGCTTCGTCGAACTGCTCCAACGGCAGCGCGGAAGTCTCGATGTCGAAAACCAGGTTAGCCATGCTGAATCGGGGTTCGTCACGCTTGCGCGTAACCGTCTCATTTACTGGGCGGGAGTTCGCGGATAAAAGCCCACGAGACTTCCGCCACCTGGCCATTGTCGTAGGTCACCTTGAAGTGGCTGCCCAGTTCCGGATCGACCTCGACGTTAATCGGCACCGCTTTGGCGGAAATGCGGTTGGCCTTGCGAATAGTCGAGTGGGGTTCCAGGAAACCAAGGCCGTCTTCAAACTCGACATCAAAGGCATCCTCCCAACCCAGGTAGCGCGCATGCCGCACCCGGGAAAACGTTGCTTTGCCGCAACTCTTTTTCAACTGGACCATCGTTCTCATAGCCGGCCTTCGTTCTTTAAATCTGCGATCAGCTTAATCAGTTTCCGGTCAGGCGTCCAGCCTTCGACCCCCACCAGACTGTCCACGTCCAACCGCCCCAGGAACTTGTGCTTGCTGGTATAAACATGGATATGCCGCGGCACATGGTCGCCGATGAACCACTCCAAAATATAGCCGCTACGGCAAACTTTGCCCATATATTCAAACCATCCCGGACCCGCCGGAAGATGGTGACCTTGTCAAACTTCTCAGGGCATTATGCGCCAAATTTATCGAACATCTTGGCGTTCGCCTGCATCAAGCGAATCAGGTATTTGGCGTCGAACACCCCGAGCGATCCCGAGTTCGCGCCGGTCTCGGTAAACCGCTCCAGCTTATCCGAACCGGAAGAGGCGGAGTGCAGGAGCACCGGTTGCGGATGCCAGGAATGGCCCTTCATCACGCACGGCGTGGAATGGTCGCCCGTGATGGCCAACACATCGGGCTTCTTGCCCAGCAAAATCGGCAGCGCAGCGTCGAATTCTTCAATGGCTTTCTTCTTCGCCGCGAAGTTGCCGTCCTCGCCGTACATGTCGGTGTATTTGAAGTGGATGAAGAAGTAGTCGTAGTTGTCGTATTCGGCCAGGTACCGCTCGAACTGCTCGGCGATCGTCTGCGGTCCTTCCAGCTTCGTCATACCCACCAACTGCGCGAGGCCCTTGTACATCGGATAGACCGCAATGCAGCCTGGGCGCAGCCCGTAGCGATCTTTGAATAACGGAATCTCCGGCTGGTGCGCGATGCCGCGCAACAGGAAACCATTGGCTGGTTTTTTCTGCGCGATGATGGGCAAGGCGGCTTTGTAGAATTCCGCCACCAGCTTGGCGGCTTTTTTGGCCTTGGCGGACTCGGGATTGACGGGCACGACCGTCGGAATGGGCAGGCCCTCGCGGTGCGGATCCCCATCGGTGAGCGGTCCTTCCAAACCCGTGCCCCGGAAGATCACGACGAACCGATGGCCTTTGCCGGCTTTGATGATGACCTGTGCGTCTCCCACCTCTTTCACCTTGTCAGCCAGCAACACGCAGAGTTTTTCGCACACAGCCGTGTCGATGCGCCCGGCGCGCCGGTCCGTGACGATGCCTTTGGCGTCGAGCGTGCAAAAGTTGGCGCGCGCCGCCACGTCCCCCGCCTGCAATTCCAGGCCCAGACCCAGCGCCTCGATCACCCCGCGTCCGACTTGAAATTCCAGCGGGTCGTAACCAAACAACCCAAGGTGGCCCGGTCCGCTGCCCGGGGTGATGCCCGGGGCGATCGGAATCATCCGGCCCTGCGCGGAGTCTTTCGCCAGCGCATCCATGTTCGGGGTGGCTGCGGCTTCCAGCGGGGTAAGGTAGCCTTGCTCGCGTGTGGCGACGTCGCCAACACCGTCGAGGACGACCAGCGCCAGCTTGGCGGTGGTCTTGAGGGTCAATTCGGAATAGAGAGCATCCAAGTTCATAATTTGGTATTTGTTAATTCGGTAAAATCGAGAGCGGCGGCCGGCTGGACTTCGCCAACCGCTCCCCCGCGTCGAATGGATGATGCGGAAAAGCCGGCGGCAGGGTCAACGCTATTCGGCATGCCGCCGGGATTGCGCAGGGCGGATTCAAGAAATCGTAGCCGCCGACGGCAGTCGGCGCTAACACTCCGATAATCGAGGAAAAGTGCGCCGACTGCCGTCAGCGGCTACGATTTTGCAGGTTCTTGAAACCACCCTGGGGATTGCGAGCGAATGTTTCAGGGAGTCCAAATTCTACAACTTGCAGGCGCAGACTCGACTTCCGTGCTGCTTCTCTCGACAATTCCGGCATGGCACGAGTTGTCCTGGATCATTTGACCAAGGTCTTCATGGGGCCGAGAGGCGAGTGCGTTCGCGCAGTGGATAACGTCAGTCTGACAATCGAAGACCATGAATTCCTGGTGCTGGTGGGACCGTCAGGTTGCGGCAAGACGACGACCTTGCGACTGATTGCCGGCCTGGAGGAAATCACTGCGGGCAGCGTGACCATTGATGGCCGGATCGTCAACGAGGTGGCGCCCAAGGACCGCGATCTCGAGATGGTGTTCCAACATCACGCCCTTTACCCGCAGATGTCGGTTTATGAGAACCTCGCTTTCGGGCTGAAAGTGCGAAAGTTCCCCCGCGAGGAAATCGAAAGGCGGGTGAGCGAAGCGGCAGAAGTCCTCGGGGTGGCGCCGTGCCTGAATCGCAAGCCGGGGGAACTCTCCGGGGGCCAGCGCCAGCGGGTCGCGGTGGGGCGCGCCTTGGTGCGCAGGCCGAAGGTGTTTTTGTTCGATGAGCCGCTCTCCAACCTGGATGCCAACCTCCGCCAGCAGATGCGGGCGGAGATTTCCCGCCTGCACCACCTCCTGGCCGCGACAATGATTTATGTGACGCATGACCAGGTTGAAGCCATGACTCTGGGCGACCGGATCGCCGTGATGAAAGACGGGGTGATCCAGCAAGTCGCCGACCCGATGCATCTTTACCAAAAGCCAGGGAACCTGTTCGTGGCCGGATTCATCGGGTCGCCACCGATGAACTTTTTCAACGGCACAATCTTGTCGAAGGGGAACGCGCTGTTTTTCCAGGAACAAATTGGCGATGCGGCGGCCGCACCGCATCCCATTATCCTTCGACTGGAAGATGCGACTGCGCCCCCCTTGCAGGGGTACGTTGGCAGGAACATCATCTTCGGCATCCGCCCGGAAAACCTCGTCCACAAACCGCAGGGGCAGGATGCTGCGCCGGAACGGACCGTGGAAGCGCTGGCAGAGGTTGTCCAGCCGATCGGTTCGGAAACACATGTGCATCTGGTCAGCGGCGCCCATTCATTTGTCGCTCGCGTTCCGCCTTCCGACCCCGTGCGCGCGAACCAAAGAGTGGCGTTCGTTTTCGAGATGCAGCACGCCCACTTCTTCGATCCAGCAACGGGGAAAACGATTGGGCGATAGCTTGTTTCCGGACAGAGGGACAGAGGAAAACGGTTGCGCGGTTTTTTCTGGCCAATCGCCGCCTGGAAAGATGGTTTCCGTGGCCGCCACAGGCGCCACAGGAGATAACCGAGGAAACAGAGATGGAAGGCCAACATAAGCGCCTGCCCGATTCAG
>JBAXTC010000469.1:0-6369 GCA_037130375.1 Verrucomicrobiota bacterium
ACCAGGCTGTGCTGCGGACCGGTAGGACCCTGGAGGATACGGATGGCGTTCACGGTGACGCTCAGATCGATGCTGAAGTCAGTCGGCCCCACCCCTCTAGTCATTTTGAATGGCAGGTGCCGGTTGGTACACAAAGCTCGAATTCCAAGTTGCTGGACATCGGGATGGGATGGCGCCATATCTGCGTCCACTATGGAAATGAACGCATCAGTGCCAGCGTAGCCCGCATGGTACTTACCAGCCCGCCGCTCGACATCGCTCAGGAAGCGGAGCACGCGATGGAGTGTGTAAAACGCGCTGGTTTCCAGGTCCGTGTCCCGGGCCTGATAAAACGGCAGGAAGCTCTGCTCCTGGTCCGACGTCTCGCCATAGCCGGCGACGGATGTGATCTGATAGATTTCAAAGTCCAGCGGACGGTTGCGATCCGGCACAACATGAAATTCGGAAAAGCGCTCTGAAATCAAGACGCGGTCCAAGGTCTTTTCAAAAAGATTGATGGCGGGAGTGCAGAAAAGGTCAAAGCAGGTCTTGTCCACACGGCCCTCCAACCGCGTATCCGGTTCATCCAGGGCAATCACCAAGTCCACTTCCTCACCCGCTACCTGCGCAAGCAGACTCTGAAATCCAGACAGTTCAAAGAAGAAGAATCGCTGGGGAAAGGCGAAGTACTCGCGCAAGAGGCGGTAGCCCTCGAAGCCGCGGGGCGCCGGCGGCAAGAGCGCCTGGTCGGGCGTAAAACCGACGCGCCGGATGCAGGCAGGCGGCAGAGGCCGGCCACAGGTCTTGCGCTCGGACGGGGATTGAACTATCAGCCCGGATTTGTGCGCAAAGATTTGTTCATAAACCTGGCCAGGGAGTTGGTCGGCGCCTCGGATGTGGAGAATCAACGGGTCGATGCTGATTTCGTTGAAAGGCTCGGGAATAGTCTTGCGCAGCCGAAGGCGGAGAGCGGCCCGGGCGCTCAGTTCCCGAGGCAGGTTGAGTTCCGCGGTATCGCGGATGAAATAGCGCGCCTCGGTGAGGGCCAGGGGCAGGAGCCGGACATCGTGCGCCGTGCTGAAAGTGCAGGCTGTGCGATCTCCTTTTCCAAGTTGGCTGCGCAGGAGGGTGCCACGCTTAAGCACGACCCCCGCCGCCAGCGCTCCATCCTGCTCCTCGGGTTCAATTTTGACAATCGCCATCGACGGCACCGGGCAGAGGTAGTCCGGATAAACCGTCTCGAGCAAACCCTGAGTGAAACGAGGAAACTCGGCATCCAACTTCAAATGCACGCGCGCCGCCAGAAACGCGAATCCTTCGAGCAGCCGCTCGACATAGGGATCGGGGCAGATTGCTTTCGCTTCGGGGTCGATTGCCAACCGGCTGGCGATCTTGGGGAAATCACGACCGAACTCGGCAGCGGTCTCCCGCAAGTGCCGCAGTTCGAGATTATAGAGGTCGAGCAGCCGCTCATCCATGAGGCGCGTCTCCCAGGAGGCAGTGGCCGGTTTCCAGATCCACAGTGGTTTTCAGGTGCAAATGTTCGGGCAACGGAAATGCCCACAAGTTACCTTCCACATCAAAGGTGACCAGGTTTCCGTTGATGTCTCCGTGGATGGCAAGACTTCCCCGGGTAATCCGAGGCTCAAATAACTGGACCGCCTCGATCAATTCCTCCTGCAAGCGATCCATGTCGGGGGCCGTGACTCCGCAAAACTCCGGAATTCCGAAGTTAATAACAGATCGATATGCCTCCGGGTAGTCCTTGAGTTGAAAAGGTTCCATTCCCTCCAGGCGGGGATAGGCATGGCAGTTGAACAGCCATTCCAGATCCCGCAAAACACCTGCACGGTACTTTTGGGGTGACACCACGCGCTTGGAACTGCTTTCCACATGGTTCCCCGGTTCATCATCGGTCAACCGGTCCAGGAGGCACGGCTGCAGCTTTTCGATGGGAGTCAGGTCAGCCATACGCGCCCATCGGTCATCTGGTTGTTTAGGACGGTGGCGTGAGTTCGAGGCTGCGGCACGCCAGCAGGGGATACTCATTGGCGTCGGTGGCCAAAACACGCTGCCCCAAACCAAGATAGGTTTCGCCCGGCTGTTGCTGCCAATCCGTCTTGCGCGCGAGCCGCAAGGAATCGTCCGGCGAGTCTTCGGTACCCGCATAGCGCGCGGGAATATGGCCGGGCGCTGTCCCGCCATTGGTCCAGGTGAACTGCGCCGGAAGCCAGATCAAATCCCGCATATCGCTGGGATTCTCGGTCGTTATCTTCTGGATGCGGCAGAACGGCACCCAGTAATATTTGCCGTCGATAATGGCCTCGAGGACCGGGCCAAGGCGCGAATCACTGTCGGCAATCCACTCGAACGGCTCACCATTGATCTTGCCGGCCGAGGCAGGCGCAGCGTCAAATGCTTTGCCGCGCGACTCGGCTGCGGCGGCAAACTCGCCCCGGGCCACCAACTCATTGGCATGGATCAACAACCCGAGCCACTCCGCCGGTTCGCCAAAGATGATGGGGGTGCGTTTGCCGGCAAACACTTCGCGCCGCAGCAATTCACACGCAATGACCGGCCGGAATATCTGCGCCAGCAGCATGGTGTCCGCGTTGAGGTCGGCGATGACCTGGAGCTGTGTCAAGGCCTTGTCGAGGCGACCCAGGACGCAGTCGAGCTGAAACAGAAAGATGCGCAGACGCGTATCTTCCGGCTTGTCGCGAATCTCGGTCTGCAAGGCGGACAGCCCTTCTTCGAGCCGACCGGCTTGAACAAGTTCGGCAGAGTTCATAAGTATAGATTGGATGCCTGGCTGGCAAACCAGCCAGGCATGGGATCAATGCAAACCTGGGCCTTGGATGGACTAACTCATGTCCATGGTCTTGAGGTCGATCGTATGCACCACCTCGGCGTCGAGCCCGCCTTTTTCTGCCTGCGCCGCGTAAGCGTATTCCATCTTCTCGAAGTTGAAGGTAATGCTTTCCACGGGTATGATGTCGCCACCGGATCCCCCGGTTTGATAACTGGAGATCAGCACATTGGTAAAGGTGATCTTGAAATATTCCTGTTGCTCAGTGCCCGCCTTGCGGCAGGTAAGCTTCGCGCTGGCGATGTGCTTGCCTTGCGCACACGCCAGAAACAGCTCGGGACTGGCCTTATTGACGGTCTGGGTAAAGGAAAAGTCCTGCACGCTGACCTTGCCCGCGCCACCGCCACCGCCCATCGCCATCGATCCGGAATTGGTTTCTCCCCAACTCCAGCTCTCCAACTGAATCTCATCTGTGTGGCTGCTATCCTTGCTTTCGCCTTTAATGCCATCGATTTTTAAGAAGTAATCTACTGCTGCCATAACTTTGTTTTCCTGCGTTTGTGAGCCTCTGTGCCTGAAGCCCAATTTTTGTTTGTGTCTGTCAGACCCGCGAGTGGCACAGCCTCACGGGCCCCAGTTTGTGTTCCGGCTCGAATTCACCCTATCCACCTGCACTCTTGATCGAGGGCAGCTTGGATACCAACCGCAAGGACACCGTCAGGCCCTCGAGTTGGTAATGCGGCCGGAGAAAGAACTTCGAGGTGTAATAGCCGGGATTGCCCTCGACTTCCTGCACCACGACCTCGGCTGCCGCCAGCGGCTTCTTCGCTTTAGCGGCTTCCGCCGACTTTGGGTCGCAGCAATACTGCATGATCCATTTGTTAAGCCACCGCTCCATATCTTCACGTTCCTTGAAGGACCCGATCTTGTCGCGGACCATGACCTTGAGATAGTGGGCAAAGCGGCAACAGGCGAACAGATAAGGCAAACGGGCCGCCAGGTTGGCGTTGGATGTCGCATCCGGATCATCATAAACCGCCGGCTTCTGCAAGGATTGCGCACCCATGAATACGGCGTAGTCGGTATTCTTGTAGTGCAGCAAGGGCATGAAACCGTTCTTGGCCAGTTCCGCCTCGCGACGATCTCCAATGGCAATCTCGGTAGGGCATTTCATGTCCACGCCGCCATCGTCGGTTGGAAACGTGTGGACCGGCAGGCCCTCGACCATGCCGCCGGCCTCGGTCCCACGAATCTTCGCGCACCAGCCGTAAAGCTTGAAGGCGCCGGTAATGTTCGTGGCCATCGCATAGGCGGCATTCGACCAGGTGTACTTGTTATGGTCCGCACCTTCGGTGTCCTCTTCAAAATCGAATTCCTCCAGCGGCACGGTCTTGGCACCGTAGGGCAGTCGGGAGAGGAATCGCGGCATCGCCAAGCCGATATAGCGCGAGTCTTCGGACTCCCGCAGGGAGCGCCAGGAAGCATACTCGGCAGTTTGAAAAATCTTTGTCAGGTCGCGAGGTTTGCTGAGATCCTGCCAGGAATCCATCTGGAAGACGCTGGGCGCAGCGCCCGTGATGAAGGGAGCGTGCGCTGCCGCCGCGACTTGCGCCAAACTGCCCAACATCTTCACGTCCTCGGGCGAATGGTCGAAGAAATAGTCGCCCACCAGGCAGCCATAGGGATACCCCCCCGCTTGATCAAACTCCTCGCCGTAAATCTTCTTGAAAATCGGGCTCTGGTCCCAGAGTGTCCCCTCGAATTTCTTGAGAGACTTCTTCAAATCCAGTTTCGAGATGTTGAGCACGCGAATCTTCAACGTCTCATCGGTCTCGGTATTGTTCACCAAGTGTTGCAAGCCGCGCCAGGTTCCTTCCAAGGCTTTGAAATCCTCATGGTGCATGATGAGATTGATCTGCTCGGAGAGCTTGCGATCAATTTCGGCGATCATCGCGGAAATCGTCTTGTTGGCGTCTTCGGACACTAATTGCGTCGAAGCCAGCGCCTGCTGGGCGAGCGTGCGAATGGCCGTTTGCACCGCAGTCTGCTTTTGCGTATCGCGCGCTCTGAACTCCTGGTTGAGGAGTGATTCAAACTCGCTGACTTCAGCGGCGGCGGGAGCGGCGACGGGAGCAGCGGCAGCGGTGCCTTGGGCGGCGGTTTCTGGAGGCAACATAGTATTTCCTTTCGTCTAAAAACTTACTTGGGTTGCTGAACTTCGGGATTCGGCGCGGAGCTGAGCGACTTCATCAACTCGGGATTATTCAGGAGTTGGCCAACCAACTGCTCCGCCTTGTCCTTCCCATCCATATAAGTGAGCAGGCTGGCCAGCTCGGTCCGGGCCTGCAGAAGCTTATTCAGCGCGCCCACCTTGCGGGCGACCGCGGCAGGCGAGAAGTCGTCCATGCTTTCAAACGTCATCTCGACGCTTAAATTCCCTTCGCCCGTCAAGGTATTGGGCACCTGGAAAGCCACGCGCGGCTTGCAGGCTTTCAGCCGGGCATCGAAGTTATCGACATCAATTTCCAGGAACTTGCGCTTATCCACATCCGGCAACTGCTCCGCCGGCTTGCCCGACAAATCGCCCATGACGCCCATCACGAAGGGCAACTCGATCCGTTTTGGCGAGCCATACAACTCAATGTCGTATTCAATTTGAACGCGGGGAGCCCGATTACGGGCAATGAATTTTTGGCTGTTCGATTTGGCCATAATTTTGGTTTAAGGGAATTAAATGTGTAAGAAAGCAATCGCAGATCCGGGCTTGTCTGTCAAGGGCCTTTGTGATTTATTATCAAGTTTTTTTGAGTTCTGCGCGCACACGCTAAAAACGGCGATCTGGAGATGGGAGGGAGCCATAAGAACGCGCACTAGGCCCGGGGTTTCTCTCCCGCAGCCGACGCAGTATCCACCGCCGACCCCATGCTGGGCCGCAACTGCTCGACCGTCGCCAGCTTCAATTCTCCCATCGCCTGGATGAAATCCATCATAACCAGCTTTTGCGCTCGCCGCAGCAAGAACGGCACCGGACTGGACCGTTCGACCTGGCGGTAGTAATCGCAAATGGCGTCAATGGCTTTTACCACGTCCTCTCGAGAATGTATGCCGGCACGGACCTGGACGCCCGGGCTCGATGTCTTATCGGTGCCGCCAGGCACCTGGGATGCCGCCCCACCCTCCACCGGGTTGGTGGGCAGATACGGCTGGAGGCCGCTCAGCATCTCCTTCAGTGTCTTGGTCAGATCGTCGAAGCTGATGGCATCGCCAGCACCCAGCTTTGCGGTGAGAAAATCGTCAATCCCCTTAACCGCTGCAAGCGCTTCCTGGAGCGCCTTGTGTTGCGTGGCGACTTGGTCGCCGCCAGCCTCACGGAGCGCTTCCTCGAGCCTGACCACTTCCGAACCGCCCGCCGCAGCGCCTGCGCCTGACGCGTCCTTTCGTTTCGCGGCCTGAATCTGGTCGAACGTGACCGCGGGCGCTCCCTTGGGCTGGCAAATCGGGGCAGCGTAAAGATAGTCCAGGATGGTGAGCCAGCCACTGGTTATGGCAGATCCACGCGGGGCTTTAAGCGCGCTCAAGAT
>JBAXTC010000047.1:0-20165 GCA_037130375.1 Verrucomicrobiota bacterium
CTGAGCGAAACCCATCAAAAACCGGCCTGGTCCGCCAGGCAAAAGATTGGGCCTGGAGCAGCGCCCGGTTTCGGGATGACGCTGGGGGTCCGTGCGTTTTGGAGTTCCATGCAGAATCTATGTTGGCACCAAAACTGGGTTCCTTGATTTTATTGAGGAAAATCATGCTTTTGATTTCTTAGGCGAGGATTGGGGGTAATCAGCGATTTCCGGCTATATCTGCAATTTTTTGCAACTATCCATTGCAGTCGTGGCAACTATCGGACATCATTCATACACTTTTGGGACATGGCCTGGAAATGCAGGCCGAGCGCAGGGCAGAGTAGTCAGGCCAGTTTGGCCGCCAATGTGAACGGTACCGACAGCGCTACCAGCAACAAATTGCCTCTCTGGCCAGCCTGCAAGTGCCGTGCGTTTTGAACGGTTCCCGCGTGGGAATATGAATGTCCTCTTGTGAGTTATGTTCGTTCGCCGCTTAAGTTTGTTGTTGTGCGCAATGTTGCTGGCCTTTGGCCAGTGGCCTTCGCTCGCTTCAGCAGCCGCCCCTCCGGCGAATCTCTCTACCTCTGCGGTCACCTTGGGTTGGGATCCAAGTCCCGACCCCAATGCAACGGGCTACTCCCTCTTGTTCGGGACGACCAGCGGGGTATATACGAACCAGTTGGCGGTCGGCAACACGAACCGCGCCACCGTCACGGGATTGATCCCCAACGTCGTGTATTACTTCAGCGTGGTAGCTTATGATGCCTCGGGCCAGCAAAGCCTGCCGTCGAATGAGGTCTCATACTCCCCACCGTCAGCAGTGATCAGTCTCCTGGTGACCAATGTGCTGCTGAGCGCGGATAGACATGGCAGGGCTCTGATGCCTGACATCACCGGCACAAACTTCGCCCTGGCGATCAACACCTGCACCAACTCGGGAGTTTTGACGCAAAGCGTGGCTGTGGGAGCGGTGCTGGCCTTGGGCACAAACCGGGTGGTGCTGACTTTGATCGATGGATGTGGCAATGTGGCCTGCGCCACAAATTTTGTCATTGTGGAAGACACCACGCCGCCGGTTCTGGAGGGTCTGCCTCCAGCAGCCGTAAATTACCAATACCGTCAGGACGTGCCGCCAGTGCCGACGGTGACGGCAATGGACAATTGTGATGGGCCGATGGCGGTGAACTACCTTCAGAGCGAAAGCAATCCGGGTGTTTTGTGCAGCAACAAAATCACGCGAACCTGGACGGCTGCGGACAAATCGGGCAATACCACCTACTTTGCGCAAACGATTACGGTCATTAGCAGCACGCCCCTCGTCCTGAGCAAGGGCACAATTTCGCCTTGGTATCCGACCCAAGCGGCGGCCGAGGCGGCGGCGCTGGCGGCGACCGGCATGAGCGACAACTGCACGCAGGCAGGGCAGTTGACAGCGAACGTAACCACCCTGGGCAGTTCAAATGCCACGATCACGGTGACGGCAATCGACGGCAGCGGCAACACGGCCAGCGTGAGTTATGACACGCATATCGACAATACGCCGCCGACAATTCAGATTTTGACGCAAGCGGGCGGCGTTCTCACGCTGACCTGGGGTGCGATTGCAGGCCAGAAGTTTCAAGTGCAATACCAGACCAATTGGTTTCAAACCGGCTGGATTAACTTGGGCGACCCGATTCCGGCGACCAATGCGACCATGACGGCGTCCGACACTATCGGCCCGGATCCGCAGCGATTTTACCGGGTTCTCATCGTGCCTTAATGTGTTCGAGATCAGCGCGTTCGATGAGCGGCAGATTGTGCTGCTCGACGTTTACGCCGAGCGGGATGAGCGCGTTCATTAAAATGCTGTTAGAGCAGTCGGAGCTTTGGGGGGCTTCTTGAACTTTGACATCAGGGAAGCCAAAGCAATCCCTGCGATCAACCCGGCGAGGTGGCTTTCCCAGGAAATGGCGTCTGAAGTGGGTAAAATGCCTCGAATGAGTCCCCCGTATCCCAGAATGCACACGATGGACAGGCACAGGGTGCCGAGTGTGCGCCGGAACCAAGCCAGCGAGGCGAGGTAACCGAAATAGCAGAAGATCAGCCCGCTTGCGCCGACATGGCAGGCAGTTCTGCCAAAGAGCCAGGTCAGTCCGCCGCCGAGGAGTATTCCAAGAACGGTGACCACCAGGAATTCGGAACGGCTGCGACCGCAGATGATGGCTCCCAGAACCAGCAGGGGCAGCGTGTTGGCAGCCAGATGCGGGAAGGAGGCGTGGAGGAAGGGAGCGCAAATGATCCCGGCCAGGCCGCTGAGGTGGCGAGGCGTGATGCCATACTGAATCAGGTTGCCATTACAGATCAGAGTGTTGAGCACGAGCACCCCCCAGCAAATAGCTGTCAGCGCGATGATGGGTATGAATTGTTTGAGCACAGATTGTTTTGCCTGATCAATTCTTGCTGTTGAACGGCGCTTCGTTGGCCTTCATAGGTCCACCTTTCCACAATGTTACTGCTATTCGCCGCTGCTAGAATTAGAGTTACAACGTGTTGCCGTCTTTGGACCCTTTCTGCCAGGCCGATTCGCCGCTGCCTTTGACCTCGATGCTTGACGCTTCCAATTTGAGATAGTTTAAGACGACGGGCGCCAGGATCATGCCCGGGATGCCCATGAGTCTTTCACCGATAATCAAGGCCAGCAGGGTCAGCCAAAGAGGATTGCGAATGCGCCGGCCGATAATATTGCTGTTCAGGAAATACTCCAGTTTATGAATGACCACGAGGAAGATCAGGGCCACCAATGCGGTTTTTGGTGAGACGGTGAAGCCGATGCCAATGATGATGGTGTTGCTAACCAGGTTCCCGACCACCGGCATCAGGCCGCAGAGAAAGGTGATACCGATGACCACCACCGCATAGGGCAAATGCACCACCGCGACGAAGATGCTGGTGAACACGGTGTTGATGACGGAAATGATGATCTGCGCGCCCATCACCGTCGCGAAACTGCGGTAAAAAAGACTGAACCGCTGCGCGATTTCCTGACAGCAGAGCGAGTAGAGGTTGTGCTGGACAACCTGCGTCTCCGCGCCAAGTTCAATCCGCGGGTTGAGGAAAATACTGATCGCGATGACGCAGCCAACGGCCAGGAAAACGAACTGCATGGTGGCGCCCCGGGCGAAGTTGGCGAAACGACCCATGTAGTTAACCTGGCTGGTCACCGTGCCGAATGCCATATCTTTTAAACTATCGTAGTCCGTGAAGGGGAGTTCGACCCGGTATTGCCTGGCCCATTGGATGATGGAGGGGATGGCTTGATTGGCAATCTCCGGCAAAGCCCGCACGGCCTGATTAATGAAATAGCCCAGTTCATAGGCCAAACCCGCAACCAAGACCAGAAAGAGCGCTATCGTCAGCCATTTGCCCCTCCGCGTCGTCAGAGGCAACCGAGTCAAGGCGAGGTAGGAAAACAACGCGGCCAGGAGCGGCGTAGCCAAGTGCAGCCACCCCACCAAAACGAGGGTTCCGAATATGAGCACGTATGAAACCCGGGCGGGCTTAATGGCGGTCTGCTTGAAATTGGCGGCCTCAGTCATTGGTGGGTTTCTTACTCTGGAAAGGAGACTAAGGCGAGCCTTTTCACAATCTCAAAAGTCCACCAGCACCTGGTCGGAAAGAAGATCGACCCAGTCAACCGCAACGGGGTCGGTTAGCTCGAAAGAGCGGGAGAAATCCTCCTCGAACAACTCGCGTCTGAGACGAGTCGTGAATGTGGCCTCGGAGGTGGCGACATTGTGCTCCTGGCAGAGGCGGAGGCTGAGGTGGTTCAAGTTGGCCGAGCCCACACAGGCCCAATCGTCGGCCAGTAGCGCCTTCACATGGGTCATGCCGGGATAGAAGTAAACACGGATTCCATGTTGCAGAAGATAGTTCGCGATGATCAGGTTGCTGCGGCCGGCAGCCTTGAAATCATTGACCCGCGGCAGGACAATACGGACATCCACGCCACGATTTCGCGCCCGCACCAAATCGGTGACAACGCCTTTGTCGAACAGGTACGGATTCTCGATATAGATGTAGTTCTGGGCTTTGTGTATGGCCCCCAGCACAGCCGCACTGAAGGGCTTCCACGCAGTCTTCGTGGGCAGCAAACGCATCTTGATCCAATGGTTCGGGCTCGGAACAATTTCCGGTTCTTTCGGCCCCTTGGCTAACTCGGCTACGTAAGCAAGGTCGCCCAACACGCCAGCGTGGGCCCAATCGCGGCCGAATTCCTCTTCAAGCGAGGCGACCACGGGACCCTGTAATTCAACCATCAGGTCATGCCACTCGTAGCGATACTCTCGTCCGAGGTTCATCCCGCCCATCCAGGCAAAGGTGCCATCCACCAGGTAGAGCTTGGAGTGATCGGACGAAAACCAGGGATTCAGGAACGGCCGAACCAGCACCCTCGAGTTCTCCTTGAGATACGAGCAGATCGAACCCGGAAAGATGAAGTCTTCCGGGAGCGGTGTGCCGGGCGGGACCATGCCTGCGCCGATGCTGCCCAGCCGATCCAGAATCACTTTGACATCGACCTGATGTGATCGCTGCTTCAGTTGGTTGGCGATGCCGACCGCGACATCGTCCTTGTCAAAAATGTAAACATCAAAGTGGATGTGGTTGGTGGCCTCCGCAATGGCCTGGCGCAACCGAGGGAAGAACCGTTCACCGTCGAGCAAGAGATCAATAGAACCCTCCTCCTGGCGCGTGCCGGTGTGCCGATCCAGCCAGGCTTCCCACTGCGCGAGGTCCATGCCCTGGGATCGGGCGGGAACCGGATACTCGCTTCCGGGTTTGGGCATGGGAAGCCGCAAAAGTCGGACGACGGTCTGAACCCCGATGTCGCCGAGCCTGGCGAGACTGGAAACGGGATTCTTGAGCATCGCCACCACGTGACCTTCCAGGAACAGGGCGCTGAGGCCCTGGGCCGTAGCCGATAAGCCAAGCCCACGCTCCGTGGTGTCATAGAGCACCGCCGGCGTCAGCCAGACACACTCGCGCTGCCGGCGGTCGAGCAAGAGCGGCTGGGGGAACCGTTTGGAATTGGGTGCCATCAGGAGGAACAACACGTCGCCGGGATGACTTCGCGCCAGGCCATCCTCAACCAGCCACGCCATCAACTCCAGGGTTTCATCGATCGAAAAGCGGCGGTCAATCGTCACTTCCTTGGGTTGTTCGCCAATCGGGACCGAAACGGACGCTCCCTGGGCGTCGCGATACAAGAGGCGGTCAGCCAGAAACCCTTGGTAGTACACCCCGTGCCCCGGAGCGGACGGAGTCAACACGGCGATCAAATTGGTGGCCAACCGGTTCCACTCGGCCCCGGCAATAACCGTGGCCTCACGCCAGCCGCCCTCGCCCTTCGGCATGCGCGGCAGCTTCTGGTTCCAGCGCAGCAATGCCGAGTTGATCCGATACCCTTCGGTCGGGATTCGCAGCCGGCTCCAATGAGCACCGAATTCGATTACGTTGGTTTCACTCTGGAAATAGAACCGGATATGGTCACCCTTGACAAATACCCTGGGGGGCGGAGCCGTCGGAGAGGTGATAGCGCGCCATTCATCGAGCGATTGTTGCTTGGCCGCGGTCGCGCCGGCGCAAGGTTCTGCCGCCTCGAAGGCAAGCATGAGCACGGCAAACGTCGCTGGAGTGAACCACTTCGCGATGCGCCCGATAGTCATTCTTCAATTATTCTCGCTGCGCCAGTTGCAGCGCGGTTAGGTCAATCGGGGCCGTCCCCGCTTTTTGGATCCACCACCGCGCCGTGGCTGGCATAATGAACAGCCTGGGCCGCGAGAAGTCAACAATCGCCCGCCGGTTGTCTCACGGCGGTTTCATGAACCCACAGATTTGTAGCTGCTGACGGCAGTCGGCGCACTTTCTCGAATTTACGGAGATTAGCGCCGACTGCCGTCGGCGGCTACGGTTTCTTGAATCCACCCTGCCGATTGCCTCACCGCGCAATTTGTTCTATTGCCAAAAGACTTTTCCAGGCTATTCTCATTGCGGGCAATCAAAAACCCAAACATGAGCATTCAACCTTTTTTTCGTATGCGGTCGGTTATCGCCGTGCTGCTGCTGGCTTTGGCCGTCCCCGCCGTCTCCCGGGCCCAGGACGACGCTCCCGATCCTCAGGCCGCGCCCCCGCCGGCGGCCGCCCCGAAATTCAGCGCCGCAGAGCTTGAAAAGTTGGCCGAGCCCATTGCGCTCTATCCCGACCCATTGATCGCATCCATCCTGCCGGCATCGGTGTATCCCATCGAAGTCGTCCAGGCCGCCCGCTTCGTCAGGAACACAAATAACATCCCCAAGCTGGACGAACAGCCGTGGGACGAGAACGTGAAGGCTGTCGCCACCATTCCCCAGGTCATCGAAAAGATGGACACCGACCTGCAATGGACGACCGACCTCGGCCAGGCATTTCTGGAGCAACAGCAGGAGTTGATGAACGCCATTCAGACACTCCGCGGCAAGGCGCAGTCCGTCGGCGCGCTCCAGACCACCCCGCAGCAAATCGTCGTCGTGACCAATACCATCATCGAGAAAACCATCGAACAGCAGGTGGTCGTAGTCACCAACACCATCGTGCAGATTCAGCCCGTCAATCCGCAGGTCATCTACGTTCCTACCTATCCTCCCGCGGTTTACTATCCGCCACCCGGCTATGTCTATAACCCGCTGGCCCCCCTGGTCACCTTTGGCGTCGGCGTCGCCGTTGGCGCCGTCATCGCCAATAATTGCGACTGGAATCATGGCGGCGTTTATGTCGGCCACGGCGGCGTTGCCGTTTGGGGCGGGGGCGGGGGCGGCTATTACGGGGGGTCTCACGGGAATGTGAACGTGAACGTAAACAATAACAATTTCAATAACGTCAACGTCAACCACAATAACAACAACAACCTGAACGCCAACCAGTCCGGCGGCCAGAAGTGGCAGCCCGATCAGGCCCGCTTGCAGAAATCCGGCGCGCCCAACTCCCTCGCCAACTCCTCCGCCCGGGGCTGGAGTTCCGGCGCGACCCGCCCAACCCCCACTACCGCGCGCCCCTCGACCGGGAGCGGTTCCAGCAGCTCGTGGGCGGGAGGCGGCCCCTCCGCCGCGAGCCGCCCCAGCTCGACGCAGAATTTCTCCAAGCCTTCAAATACCTCTGCAAGGCCCACGTCGTCACCCTCGATGAGCCGCCCATCGTCCAGTTCCACCGCCGCTCGATCCGCACCCAGCAGCTCAGGCCGCAGCGCCTTTGGAGGCATGAGCAACGGCGCCAGCACCCGCAGCTCCAGTTCCCGCGGCTCCTTTAGCCGCGGCGGCGGCGGCAGACGCTAAACCTTTGCGAACCATTTCAACCGCATGATTGCCATGAGAACATTATTATCCAACGTTCGTTCGATGAACCGTGTGTCGCTGGTTCTGGGCCTGATTTTCGCGGCATTTGCCCCTGCCCCGCTCCGCGCGGCCGAAGCCGGCAAGACCTTTGCCACGCCCGAGGATGCCGTCGCCGCAATCGCCAGCGCCGTCCGCACCACCAACGTCGCCGAACTCAAAGCCATCTTCGGCCCCGAGTCCGATTACCTGCTAAACCCGGACAAGGTCCAGGCCGCGAAAGAGTTCGCCGTTTTCGCCGCCGCACTGGCCGAGACCAAGCACATCGTGCGGGAGTCCGACACCCGGTGCGTGCTCGACATCGGCACCAACGAATGGCCCTTCCCCGTCCCCATCGTCGCCCAGGGCGGACGTTGGTTCTTTGATAGCGCGGCGGGCCGCGAGGAGATTCTCAATCGCCGCATCGGCGCAAACGAAATCCACACCCTGGACGTCATGCGCGCCGCGGTCGCCGCCCAACGCGACTACGCCAGCCGCGACCGGGACAATGATGAAGTTCTCGAATACGCCCAAAAGATTGTCAGCACGCCCGGCAAGAAAGATGGCCTGTTCTGGTCGCCGGATATTGACGGCGAGATCAGCCCGCTCGGACCGATGGCGGCGGACGCCGCCACTGAAGGCTATGGCAAGAACGCCCGGGTGGTAGGCAAGCGCCAGCCATTCCATGGCTACTTCTTCAAGATCCTCACGCGCCAGGGCAAGTCCGCTCCGGGCGGCAAGTATTCCTACATCATCAACGGCCAGATGGTCGGCGGCTTTGCCTTCGTCGCCTGGCCCGCCGAATACGGCGATACCGGCATCATGACCTTTATCGTCAACCAGCAGGGCCGCGTCTATCAACAAGATCTGGGAACCAAAACCGGCATGTTGGCCGAGCGCATGAAAGTCTATGACCCCGACAAGAGCTGGACGGTTTCGCCAGACTGAAGTGCGCCTGCCGTGCCGCCCCCTCATCTGGCTGCGGTGGGTGACGGTATGGTGATTGACGGCGAATATCTGGAATGATATTTAAGACACAGCAATGCCGCGCAAGATACGCCAGTTGGTTGCGGACTTGGAGCAGGCGGGATTCGTGCTCGCTCCGGGCGGCAAGGGATCGCATCGCAAGCTCCGCCATCCCCTGTTTCCTGGCGCGGTGATTCTGCGCGGAAAAAGCGGCGACGATGCGCATCATTACCAGGAGAAGCAGGTTCGCAACGCTATCCGCGAGGCAACTCGATGAAAACCCAAGACCAGTATTTGAAGTTCGTGCGGTGGAGCGACGAGGACCAACTATATGTGGGTTTCTGTCCGGACCTATTCCCCTGGGGCGGTGTCTGCCACGGGGAAACTGAGGAGCAGGCTTACGGTCGGTTGTGCGCCCTCGTCCGCGAGGAAGTTCAACAGTTAGGTTCCAGCGGGAGAGGTTTACCCCTGCCAGGCACACGGCCCATGCGGGACGCAGTGCCGGGGTGAAGAACCAAGCTGGCCGCGCGATTTGCTCTCACTCGCGCAGCGCCCAGTAGAAGCATGAAATGGTCGGTTCGACAAATGACAAAGCATTGGACGAAATGAGGAATTCGAGTCGTGATTGCAAGCATGGCCCGTCCATTACGATTTGAATATGCCAGAGCGGTTTACCAGGCCATGCGCGCTCATACACGGGAAGCAACTCTTCCTTGACGCGGCCTGGTTGTCCCCAGCGGTCCAGAAGCCGAGTGGAGCATCTTCTGCTCGATCCCTTTGAAATCCCCGCCATGAACCGAACCACTGTTGCCGAGATCGCAATTACCCTCTGCGTTGTTAAATGAGGTGGCAGAACATGGCGTCGCGGAGCTTGGGTTCGAACCAAGTGCTCTTGGGTGGCATGGTGCCGCCGGCGTCGGCGATGGCCATGAGATCCTCGATGCTCGTGGGGAACAACGAAAAGGCGCACGCGTAATCGCCGCTGTTGACGAGTTTCTCCAACTCGGCGGCACCTCGAATCCCGCCCACGAAATTAATGCGCTTGCTGGTGCGCGGGTCGGTAATGCCCAGGATGGAATCAAGCACGTGGTTCTGCAGGAGAGTGACGTCGAGTCCTTCGGCCAGGTTGCTGGTGGCGGTGAAACGGGGGTGGAAACCAAGCGCATACCACTTGCCATCGAGGTAAAGACCGATGTGGTGCTTTCGCGCCGGCGTGGTGGCGCCAAACGGGTGGGCAGATGACTGGGGCTGGATGACGAAGACATCCGCAAGTTTCTCAAGCACCTGTGCCGGCGAAAGACCGTTTAGATCTTTCACCACCCGGTTGTAAGGGAGGATCTGAACCTGATTGTGAGGGAAAATGACGCTGAGAAAACAGGCGCTTTCATCCGGCGGAAACGGGGATCCCAAGGCTGGGTTGCGCTTCTGATAGACCCGGGCGGCGGCCGCACACCGATGATGGCCATCGGCGATATAAAGCGCCGGCAGTTGGGCGAAGATGTCGGCGATCAAGGAAGTCACAGAGCCTTCCCCGGAAGCCAACCCGGGGTTGACCGTCCAGCTTGTGTGTCGAACTCCATCGTCGGCCGTAAAATCAATATCCGGCGGATTGGCAACCTGCCGGGCGACCAGTTCATCCAGGGCCTTGCTGGCCCGGTGAACCAGGAAGACTGGCCCCGTCTGGGAATTGAGCGTCTCGATGTGGCGCACCCGATCGTCTTCCTTGTCCGGCCGCGTCAACTCGTGCTTCTTAATGAGGCCATCGAGATAAGCCTGACAACTGGCGGCGGCGACCAAACCGACTTGGGTGTGCCGGCCCATAACTTGGCGGTATAGATAAAAACACGGTTGCGGGTCTTGCCGGAGGGCGCCATCCGCGAGCAGTCGCTTAAAATTCTCGCTCCCTTTGGCATAAACTTCCGGCGCATAAGCGTCCGTGGCCGGCGGCAGATCGATCTCCGGCTTGCTGACATGGAGAAAGCTCAGGGGGTTGCCGACGGCGAGACGGCGCGCTTCGTCGGAAGACATCACGTCGTACGGAAGCTGGCATAGGCGCGCGGCCAATTCGGGCCTCGGACGCAATGCGGCAAAAGGTTTAATCAGAGCCATGCACAGGCGAGAAGATAGGCCAAGCCTCGGGAGAACGCACGCGAAAATCCTTCACTCCATTACTCCACGCCTCCATCACTCCGTTTTTCCATAATCGATCTGCCCATCCACGAGTTCCACTACTTTGAGGGCGCGGGCGGCGACCTTTGCGTCGTGGGTGGCCATGACCAGAGTGGTTTGCTTTTCATCGCGCAGGGCGCAGAGCAGTTCAATGATCTCCTCGCCGGTGTGTGAATCCAAATTGCCTGTCGGCTCATCCGCCAGGATCAAATCCGGCTCGTTGATGAGCGCCCGGGCGATGGCGACGCGCTGTTGTTCGCCGCCGGAAAGTTCATAAGGTTTGTGCTCCATACGCTCCTTGAGCCCCACGCGGGCCAGCAAGTCGCGGCCGCGGGCTTCGGCTTTGGCAGCAGGGGTTCGGGCCATGCGCGCCGGCAGACAGACGTTCTCGAGCGCGTCCAGTTCCGGCAACAGATAATAAGCCTGAAAGATGAAGCCCACCTCTTGGTTGCGCAGCCGGGCCAAATCTCCCCGCCCGAGTGTGGCCAAATTCCTGCCTGCCAGCCAAACCTCGCCCTGGTTGGGCGAATCCAGGCCACCGAGCAAATGGAGCAACGTGCTCTTGCCCGCGCCCGAAGCGCCGCGCATCGCAAGAAAATCACCGCGGCGCAACTCCACATCGACACCGCGCAGCACCTCCAGCGAGCGCTGGCCCAGGACGTAGGTCTTGTGAATGCCTTTGGCCGAAAGCAGCAGGTCACTCATAGCGCAATGCCTCCACGGGTTTGAGCCGGCCCGCCCGCCAGGCCGGAATGACGCCGCCCAAAATGCAGACCACCCAGGCGCTGCCGCAGATGAGCAGGATGTCTCGCCGGATAATCAACGCGGGCAATTCGGTGAAGCCGTAAATCGAAGAGGGGAACAGCTCGAAGCCGGTCATGCGATTCATGAAATGCAAAAACTCATTGCGATATGCCAGCGCCAGCATTCCCAATCCGTAACCCGCCAGGTCACCGATGGCCCCGACCAGAGCCCCCTGGCTCAGGAACAGCAAGCTGACTTGCAGGTCGGTGGCCCCGAGCGCTTTGAGCATTCCGATTTCGCGCGTCTTCTGCACCACAAACGTGATCAGAGCGCTGAGAATGCATAACGCCGCCACGATCATGATGAAAAACAGCAGGTAAAACATCACCTGCTTCTCGACCAGCACCGCATTGAGGAGGTTCGAGTTTTCCTCCATCCAAGTGCGGATTCCGTAGTTGGGCCCGAGCGCCTTCGCCAGCTCCGCTTCAACAACCGGCGCCCGATACGGGTCATGCAGCATCACCATCAACCCATGCACATCTTTGCCCAAACCATACAGATCCTGCGCATCCTGCAGCGAAATTACGATGATCGACAAATTGTATTCGTAATAACCGACATCGAAAATCCCCCGCACCTCGAATTCCGGCAACACCGGGGCGGCCCCGTTTTCTTTCTTCGCGCTCTCACGCCATTTCTTCAGGACGCTGGGCGAACCAATCTCCACCCGGTCGCCGACAGACAGGTTCATGTTGCGCGCGAACTCGGTCCCAACCAACAGACCGCGATCGCTCACATCGAATTTCCCTTCCCTAATGCTGTCCGGCAACACGCTGATGTTTGTCTCGATCCGGGGATTGATTCCGCGTATCCAGGGAGCCCCGACCTGCGATTCGCCGTTGGCGGACGTGGTTTCCACCAATACCGGTCCCAGGACGAACGGTGCGACGGCTTTAACATTTCGATTCGAAGAGACAATACGGGCCACTGCGGCGTAATCCTTCATCGTTTGGCCGCGTGGAAGGATTTTGATGTGGGTGTTGAAACCGAGGATTCTGTCGCGCAATTGCGCGTCGAACCCGCTCATGACGCTGATGACGATAATGAGCACGGCCACGCCCAGTGTGACGCCCACCACGGAAATCAAAGTGATGACCGAGACGAAGGTCCTTTTGGGCCGGAGATACCGCAGCGCCAGCAGTAGTTCAAACGGCAATCCAGACATAGCCGCGAAGCTAGACCCTCAATCGTTGCCTGTCAACGAGCGCAATCGACGCGACCCCGGGTGAAATGAGCAGGCGCAAAGCTCGAAATCCCAAAACCCAAATCGCAAACTACCAGAGAAAAGACCGCTGTTCCCCGAGCAATTGCGTGTCCTCCCATAAAGTCACCCGCCAGGCGGTGACCTCGCCCAACATCCGGTAATTATCCTTTGTGACCGGAATGACGGACCAATGGTTGAACCAGCCGCCAGGCTCAACGAGTTTTTCGAGCACGAGGGATTCCGGCGAATCGCCCCGAACGATGCCGCGTATTTCAATCCTGAGTTTGACCGGGCCGTTGGGCTTGCCCCGGGTCTTCCACTGAACGTTGAACTGCAGCCCTGAAATCTGGTTGGTATGCTGTCGCAGATGAGCCTGATAGGCGTCGCGCTCGTAAAGGCTGGGGTAAGCCGAATCGCGACCTTTGAGGTCAAGGAAATGCGGCAATACTTTAATCACGCGCCCGGTGGCCGCCGGGGCTGACAAAGCCACCGCAAGCCAACCCGCGAACAGTAACCAAAAAAATAACCGGCGCATGAGAAAGGAATAACCAGACCGACCCACGAACTCAATACTGATTTCGCATTGGCGAATAACCCTCTTCCGGTCTTCGGAGCCTGGCGCGCGTAACTTCGTCGCCCCTGCCCAAAGTTATACAGAAAGATCGGAATCGACGTCGCCGTCTGGCCTTTCGGAATTCTGTAAGCCGACTGCTTCAAGACGATGCTTTCCTCGGGTATCACCGCCTGAAGCACCACGGGTGAAGGTTTGCCCGGCAGCAGTTTCGGCGAGTCTGGCGGGGGAACCACAGGGGGAGATGCGTGCCGCTCGCCAAAACCACGAACAACGGTCCCCGGTTGAGTTTCAGCATCTTGCCTGAGCCGCAGCGGCAATGTTGGGGAGAGAGCCGGCATTCCGCCCGCGAAGTGTGTCTGTTTCAGCATGCTGCGGTTGATGACAGACGCGCTTCGTTGAAACTCCTCCCGGGTCAAGCCCTGCGGCCTGTTGGTGTCATTTCGGCCCAAGCCCGCTCACGGGCCCGTTGGCACAGCGTTGATCTTAATCTCCTTGCGGTCGCCGATCACGGCCTTGCCGGATATCCGGGAATTCTGAAGGGGCTGAGAACTCTGGACGGCGGGCGCGGCCTGGGCGCCGCCCAACGCCCCCCCGGCGGCCCCAGCATTCGTCGTCTGCACAACTAAAGTCAGAGTGGTAGCCGCCACGAGGTTGCCAGTGAAAACCACCTTCTTGTTCAAACTCAGATTCGTGCCCGCCACGCGGAAGAAGTAAGTTTGACCCGCTCGCCCGATCGCGCTCAACGACACAATCGATTGTGAGTCGAATTTCGCCGCCATCGCTCTCCCCGCCTGGGCCGCTGCCGGCTTCTCTCCATTGACCGAACGCAGCCGCTCGGTGCCGTCGGCAACCTGCACAAAACCGCTGTAAACCGAGCCGTCGCCATCGACGATCCTCAACTCGGGGCCAGACTGTTCGACTTGAAAAGATGCCAGCACTGGCTGTGTGGGCGATACCCGATCAGCGAAGCCGCTTTCCGCTTTTGCTTCCGACCTGACTTGCGCGAAGCGCTGGCTGTTCCCAAGACGATTGCCCTGCCTGGAGGCGTTGGCAACACTTCCTAAGAGGTTCTTGTTTACGCTAATAGCGGTCGTTGTGCCTGGCGAGGTGGCAGCGGCAGACGCCTGGTATGTAAAGGGGAGCTTGGCGGGGCTCTTAGCGGACATATCGAGTAGTTCGTCCGTCGCGGCTGGTTTCTCTGTGCCGGCCAGAGCCGGAGGTGCGTTGCCGACAGAAGAAATCGTTGTCTGTTTTGTTTCCTTCGCGTCTTTGCCTGGGGAGGCCGTCAACACCGGTTTTTCACCCATCATGACCTGCGCCATTTCCTCTGTCTTCGTGCTGCCGGCCTGCTGACTTCCAAGTTGGCGCGATGTTTGGTCACGACTGGCTGGTGCCCGGACTGCCTCGGCGAACACGGGGTGGTCTGCCCGAACCGCACTTTCCGACGGAGCCGCGGCGGGCGCGGCAACCGGTTGCGGCGCGAGCTGCTCTGTGGCAGCCGCTTCCGGCAGCGGTTCGTTCCTCGCCAGCCGTGCTTCCTTTTTGTTGGAACTCGAAACCAGTACCAATGCCAATACTGTTAACACGGCAAGAACGCCAGCGCCCCAGGCGGCCCTTGGCCAGAGGCGCGCCAACGCCTGCAAGAATGTTTCGGGCCGGCTCTTATCGCGCGGGAACTTCCGCACCACCTCGCCTTGGAGCACGCGCCGAGTGGCCGAATGCAGCTCAATCGGCGCGCCGGCCAGGTCGCGACGCTTGTTCGCCGCGGCGCGCAGCAGCTTTTCAATGGGGCGTTCCGGTTCGTTTGCCATATCAGCTATTAGTTAGACGGGAAGGCGGGGGATTTCTCCCCGGCAAAGATATTGCGCGCGATGACTTCCAGCCGGTCCAGGCATTTGCTCAAGCGCGAGCTAACGGTCTTAGGGTTCAACTCGAGCGCAGCGCTGATTTCGTCGTAGCTCAAATCGCCGAAATAGCGCAGTTGGATGATCTCGCGGCACGGTTCGCCGAGTTGGTCAAGAGCCTGGTGAACCATGGCGATTTGCTCCTCGCCCATCAGGACGAGGTCCGGTGTGGGCGCGCTGCTGGGCGGGTCGAGAGCCAATCCGCTCTCGGGGTCTTCGGCTTGCAAGGAAATGGGCGTCTGTCCGCCGCCGCGTTTGGCCGCCTGCTGGCGTTCGCGATAATCCCGCGCTTTGTTTGCCGCAATGCGGAAGAGCCATGTCTGGAACTGGCTCTCGCCATGAAAGGAATCGATGTTCTTGATGACGGCCAGGAACACCTCCTGACAAATCTCCTCGGCGTCCTCGCGCGTGAAATCGTGGCCAAGCTGAAAGATAAATCGCCCCGCCCCCGCGTAATGCAGGTCGAACAATTCGTCCCACGCCCCGGCCTCACCCTGGCGACAGCGCGCAAGCAAATCGACTTCAGTATCCGAACCCATGCTGCTGATGACTCTACCATGATGAAACTAACATGGACAACCCTGACTTAGTGCTGCACTATCTGGGAACTAAAACAGTTTATGTCCGCAAATGTGAAATAAGAGAAATGAAACGTCTTACAAATCCTCCTGGCAACCACCAGCCCGACCGGGAACCCGGAAGCGGCGCAAAACAATTCGGGTTCAATCGGCGGCAGTTTCTGAAGACCGCCCTCCAGGCCGGGGCCTTGCTCGCCGTGCCGCAAGTGATCCCCAGCACTGTTCTAGGCAAGGACGGCGGCGTGGCTCCAAGCGAACGGATTGTCCTGGGCGGCATCGGAATCGGTGGTCGCGGAACCTACGACCTGGGCTGTTTCCTCGAGGAACCCGATGTCCAGTTCGTGGCGGTATGCGACGTCAAGGCCGCCCGCCGCGAGGCCATCAAGAAGAAAGCCGATAACAAATACGGCAACCAGGATTGCGCCACATACCGCGACATGCGCGAATTGCTGGCTCGCAGCGACATCGATGCGGTGCTCATCGCAACGGGTCCGAACTGGCACGCAACAGCCTCCATCCTGGCCGCCAATGCGGGCAAAGACGTCTATTGCGAGAAACCCTGCACCAAAAATATAGCGCAAAGCCTGGCGCTCGCGGAAACTTTCCGACGAACCGGCCGCGTGTTCCAGGCCGGCACGCAGCGGCGCAGCCTGCCCAATTTCGCCTTCGCAGTGGATTTGGCCCGCCGTGGCAAGCTGGGCAAACTCCAGACACTCTATGCCCAGCCGGCTGGCTTGAAAACCGTCACCAGCGGTTGGGCGTTGGCGCAACCCGAACCGGACAAGGAACAGGTGGACTGGGATATGTACCTCGGGCCGGCGGCCTGGCGCCCGTTCAATAAGGCTCTCCTCGATGGCTTCAATTTCGAGAAAGGCGGCGGCTTGGTGGGGGGCGGATGCCTGGAATGGGGTTCCCATTGCGTGGACCTCTGCCAGTGGGCGAATGATGCCGATGAGACGGCGCCGGTCGAGTACGAGCCGAAGAGCAAGGAGTTGGATGCCCGCTATGCCAACGGCGTCAAACTGATCTTGCGCGACGAGGGCTGGCTCAAGCTGGGCTCCTGCCCCGTGCGATTTGAAGGCGACACCGGCTGGGTGGAAACGGGCGATGATGGCGACATCGTTGCCAGCTCGCCGGCGCTGCTCACCGGCAAGGGTGCCAAGATTTCCGGCTACCCGGCAAACTTCCACATCCGCGACTTCCTGGATTGCGTCAAGACGCGCGGCCGCACGAGGGCCAACGCCGAGGCGGCCTGCCAGGCGCATATCGCCTGCCATGCGTCCAATATCGCGCTGTTCCTCGATCGTAAACTGAACTACGACCCGGTGAAGAACGAGTTCATCGGCGACGAGCAAGCCAATCGGCTGCGATCCGAGGCCCTGCGCGAACCGTGGAGAGTTTGAACGAGAATTATATGATTGAAATGGTTTACCTGAGTTACATGAAAATGCATTTACCCAAAGGATATCTATGAGGCTTCGACAAATTCATCGTTTCGCACAGTCGGTTGTTTTTTCTGTGGTGCTGGTTTCCACGCTGGCCGCCGGACATTCGGTCGCGACCGCCGCTGAGAGCAAAGACTCACCGGCCGAAAGACAACGCGCGCTCATCCTCGTGCTCAAGTCCGACGCGCCGCCCGGAGACAAAGCTATTGCCTGCAAGCAGTTGGCCATCTATGGCACGATGGACGCCGTCCCCGCACTGGCGTTATTGTTGTCCGACGAGAGCCTTGCCTCGTGGGCACGGATCGCGCTCGAGGCCATCCCCGGTTCGGCCCCGGATGCCGCTTTGCGCAAGGCGATGGGCAGCTTGAACGGCAGGCTGCTGGTCGGCACGATCAATTCAATCGGTGTTCGTCGCGACCCAGGGGCGGTCAGTGGGCTCGTGAAGAAACTGAAGGACCCCGATGCCAACGTCGCATCTGCCGCCGCCGTGGCATTGGGTCGCATCGGCGGGGCTAAACCCGCCAAGGCCCTGCAGCAATCGCTGGCCACTGCGCCCGTTGAGGTCCGCTCGTTCGTTGCCCAAGGCTGCGTCCTGTGTGCGGAAAATTACTTCCTTCAGGGCAAGTTGCCTGAAGCCGTGAGAATCTACGATGCCGTCTGCAAAGCCGACGTCCCCAAGCAAAGGATTTTGGAAGCGACGCGTGGGGCGATTCTCGCCCGACAGGATGCCGGGATTCCCCTGTTGCTCAAACAATTGAATTCACCGGACAAGGGGTTCTTCCAGATCGGACTGCGCACCGCTCGGGAACTTCCCGGCCTCCCGGTCAGCCAGGCGCTCGCGGCCGAGTTGACCCGATGCAACCCGGATCGGCAGGCCTTCATTCTGCTGGCCATCGCAGATCGCAGGGATTCCGCTGCTCTGTCCGCAATTGTAATCGCGGCCACGAGCGGCCCAAAGAATACACGAATCGTGGCCCTCGGAGCACTGGAACGTCAAGGCAACATTTCAAGTATCCCGCTGCTGCTCGAAGCCGCAACGAACGCCGATGCGGAGCTGGCGCAAGCCGCCCTCGGCGCGCTGACCCGGCTTCCCGGCAATGACGTGGATGCAGACCTTTTCGCGCGTTTGCCGCAATCGACGGGCAAGACCCGCCAGGCGCTCATCGAACTGGCCAGTCGGCGACGAATTGACCAAGCCCTTCCCGCCATCGTGGCTTCAGCCGAAAACCCCGACACAGGCGTTCGCCGCGCTGCCGTTCAAGCCATCGGCACGCTGGGCGACGACAAACAGGCAGCCGCCCTGGTGCGCCTTCTTCAGCCGAGCTTAGGTCCGGCAGAGCGCGCCGAGGTCGAGACGGCCCTCATCGCAATCGGCAGCCGCAACGGGGTGCGCTGCGTGCCCTACCTGCTGCCACTGGCGCAAAACGGCGACAGCACCCTGCGCATAACCGCGCTGCATGCGCTGGCCTCCGCCGGCGGCCCCGAAGCCCTGGCCGCCGTGAAATCCGCCGTCGAAGACGCAGATGAGACTGTGCGGGATGAGGCGGTGCGCACACTATCGACCTGGCCGAACAATTGGCCCGAGGACAGCGGCGTCGCGGAACCGCTGCTGACGCTCGCCCGAGACTCCAAAAAGACCTCGTACCAAGTGTTGGGTTTGCGCGGTTACCTGCAATACGTCCAGGGCGACAAGCATCTCAAAGACGACGAGAAGGTGAACAAGGTCAAGGATGTGATGCCCCTGATCAAACGTCCGGAAGAGCAGCGGCTGGCAATCGGCGTCATCGGTGTCATCCCGACTGCCGGGGCCTTGGCGGTGCTGGTCAGTTTCACCGCAGACCCAGCCATAGCGGACGATGCCTGCTCCGCACTGGTCAAGCTCGCCGGGGACAAAGCGTCAGGGATTCCCAAGGAACAGCGTCAACAGGCGCTGCAAGCAGTCGTGGAAAAATCCCAACAAGACGCGACGAAGAAAAAAGCCGAAGAAATCCTGAAGGGATTGCAATAGGTCTCGGCACCCGCGTTCAACGGTCTTGCATTTGGTGCGGGATCCGTTAGAAAGAGGGCATGCCACAGACCGAATTCTGCGGGGTAACTGCCCTCGCTAAAGCAAATATCTATTTCGACGGCAAGGTTGTCAGCCACACCCTTGTCTTTCCTGATAGCAGCCGCAAGACGCTCGGCTTGATTTATCCGGGCACGTTCCACTTCGGCACGAATGCCGCCGAGCGCATGGATGTCATTGCCGGCGCCTGCCGCGTTAAACTGGACGGCGCTTCCGCCTGGAACAGCTTCAGTGCGGGCCAGGCGTTCGAGGTGCCGGCAAAGTCCGGCTTCGACATCGAAGTCGGCACCGGCATTTGCGAATACATCTGCTCGTTCCACTGATAACTGGTAGATGGCCTGAATGCTGGCGGGCCCGCAACAGAGTGGCTAAGTTCCCCAGCGAATGAACCATACGGAGCCAATCAATATGGCTCAAGCCTGCGGAGCGCAACCGATCTGATCAAAGCAGAGCGGGCGTTCGGCTTGCCCCTATGCGTCTCACGGCCAAAGCTCGCTCAGCCTCTGGGTCTTCACGCGAAACGACCATCAGCGGTCGGTATTTGGCAGCCGTCCCAAGGTCAACCCAATAAACTTCACCAGGCTTTGGACTTGTCATAAAAGCTCTCCAAGGTCGCGGCGCGCTTCTCCCACGTCCCGGCCATGGTGTCGTCCTCGCAGGCATCTAGGGTCAACGGCACCTTACCGGTCCTGGCCATCTGCATAACGAAAATGCGAACCATTTCCGAGGTGGACGTGCCCAATCGCTTGGTCAAGCGGTTGGCTTTGTCTAAAAGCGGTTTCTCAATCCGACAGCGGAACATCACAGTCATACTTCGATTTTGCCTTACCCTCCAGGCCGTTTCAAGTCTTGTAATTCCTGAAGTGAGCTAAACCATCATCTAGCTTATGCGCGCAGAAGTGAGCGTGATCTGTGATTGGTTGGGTTGGGTTGGGTGTATCGCTCGGTGTATCGCCGCTAAAAAGTGACGGAGCGCCGACTTTAGTCGGCTTAAACCGTGCGATAGCCGAAACCGTCCAATCCAGAACTGGACTGAGCGTGATCCGTGATTGGTTGGGTTGGATTGGGTGTCTCGCTCTTGATCGTGTCAT
>JBAXTC010000470.1:0-6366 GCA_037130375.1 Verrucomicrobiota bacterium
AAGGCAAGCGTCCTACCAGGGCCGTCGGACGCGGAAAAACTCGCTGCCGGCGGCGGGTAGGGTGATGCTGAGGCTCGGCCCGGCAACGGTGGGGTTGGTGACCCAAAGCCATTGCGAGGATGCACCCAAAGCGATGCTGCCTTCCAGGAATGTGTCGGCGATGGTATTGGGCCATGATAAGGTCACCTGGCTGCCGCTGCGCGCGACGCTGAGCTGCACCGGATCGCCGATGACGATGGTGCCGCTGTTCGTAACGGAGGCGGTGGATACGGTCGAAGTGACGCTCCAATTGTACGTCCCAGGCAGCGCGTAGGCATGAGCCGCATACTGATTCGTGCTGTGCGCGGCACCGTCGCCGAAGCTCCAGTCGAAGGTCACCGTCGCAGCGTTGTTAGTTACCGTGGGCACGACCACAAAGGCAGCCGGCCAGGCGGCAGGATAAGTGGGCGGGACGTGCGCAACGGCGCCGATGGAGAACGGTCCCTGGACCACCGTGACCGTGCCGGTGGCAAGATTGGAATTCTTGGCGCCGTCATACGCGGCGAATGTGAACTGGTCGGCGCCCACGAAACCCGGGTTCGCATAGTAGGTGGCCACGCCGGTGTTGGTGTTCAGTCCAACCGACCCGTTGACGGGTTGCGAGATGATTCGCCGCGCCGCTCCAGCCCCCGTGACGGGCAGCGTCATGGCGACGGACTTGTCGTTGGTTGCGTTGGTGGAGACATTGCCGGCGGTGGGGGCGACGCTGGTATTCAGGGAGTCATGGCTCGGACCATTGTGGCAGGTGTAACAACCGACCAACGCGCCGCCGAACAGGTTTATCGTAGCCGATCCCTGATCGAAGCTGACCGAAAAGGAGCGAGTGGCCTGTGCGCGAGAGAGAACGGTGCCGCGATAGTCCGTCCCGTGACAGGGCTGGCATTGGGCAGCATTCCCTTGCACCGCGTCGTGATGCCTGCTGACCCAGGAAGAGCCGACGGGATGCATGCCATGTGGGCCGCCCGTGACAGTGGTCGGGGAGGTGGTGTGGCAGGCGATGCACTCGACCATCACTCCCGCATGACCCTGAAGCGCATTGTTGCGCACGTTGTCATTGCTGTGTGAACTGGGAAACTCCGCGTGCGTCGAGCCGTGGCAGGCGGAACATTGCAGCCCGCCGTGGCCAATGGAGAAACGGTAGAGCGAAAGATTAAGTGAAGGCGGCGGGGTGGGCGGGGTGTTGGGCGTGGTCGCAAAGGTTTGATTCGCGGGCACACGCATGAGCCCGTTGGTATCAAAAACGGTTGTGTAACGAATCTGGCCGCTGTTGCTGGTGGCGGTGCCGGTATGGCAGCCCTGGCAATTAGGTTCCATAATCCAACCGACGCGGCCGGGGGAGCCAACGGCGCTCATGTTGCCATGACAGCTCTGGCACTGCATCTCCATCGAACCGTCGGCAGCAATCGCGCTGCCCATTGCGCCCCGCAGGCAACGGGTCGTGGACCCGGGATGGCAGCGGTAACACGCGGAACGATTTGCGGCGCTGTCCAGGGTGGTATTCAACTCCGGGTCCATAACGCTGGCATGGCGGGAATGGACAGACGTAGTCAGCGCCGGGACGCCGGGGTAACCGCTGGTTTGCAGCGCTTCCGAGGCATGGCAGAGGGCGCAGAGGACCGGCTTGCCGTCGGCAGTGACCCGGCGGTAGAGCCCGGCCGCGTTATAGCCGTTGGTGGCCAGGGCGCCCGCGTACACCACCGCGTGCCGGGCGAACTGCCGCTCGTCGTGCAGACGCAGGATGTTCAACCGGTAGTCACGCTCAGGCAAGCCATTCCAAACCCAACCGGCTGTCGGCTGCGCCGCGGCCTGGGTGCCCGAGGCGTGGCAGACGCGGCAATCCATTTCATCCGACACCGGCAGGACCACGTCGTTGGTGGCGATGGGGTGATGCGCGCTATTCCAGGCGATCATGCGCATCAAAGGATAGGGGTTCTTCCGGAGCGCGTCGTCGTAGGGCGAGATGGGAATGCCTTCGGCCCGCCACCAATTGACGGGGGTGAAGACGCCATGCACCGGTTCGTTGCGGGTTTCAAAGAGGTTCGTTTGCGGGATGTTGGCCAGGCCCGGCATGGACCAGCCAGCCAAGCCCTGATCCGGCGCCAGCGCCCCGTAGAGCCAGGGTGTGTTGGCATAGAAATTACCCTTCCCGATGGAGGTCGAGTTAATCGAGCCGGACGGGTCTGCCAGCGCCTGGTAGGTGACAGTGTACCCGGTGCCGTTGGTCACCAGTTTGCCACCGACGATGATCTGAGCTTCGATGGTGTTGTAGGGCGGCAGGACGGTGAAGACCGAGTAATCGCTGTCCAGGCAGTGCATGCCCAGATTGTTCCAGCCCAGGATCGTGGAGGTGGCGGCGTGGGCGGTGAGCGCGAGACCGCAGAGCAAGCTGCCCAGAATTCGGAAAGAAATATGTCTCATATTCATTCTGTAGAAACTGGAAGGCGCGGACGTCGAAATCAAGGGCAAGATCGAGGAATACCAAGACAAGGCGCAAATCATCCTCAACTCCACGAATCAGTTAAAAGTAATCCAAAAGGCCGGCGAATCGGGTGACGCCAAAAAGAACTGACCACATCCCTGCGGGGCCTATTTAGCGACTCCTTTCATCGCTTCCGTAACCTCACGGCTGAGGTCGCCGACCAACTCGCTCAGCATGGCAAATGTTCCCTGGGGGTCGGTTTGCGGTGATGAACCCTGACGGGAAGCGCGAAACTGTCCCGCTTTCAGAATTTTCTCCCCACCCGGCGAGAGAATCCGCCACCAGGCCACCAGCACGCCACGGCCGCTGACGTCGGCATCGAACTGTTCCACAATCACATAGACCTCCAGTGCAACGTCTTCGCGGCGCCAGGCTGAAAGACGAACCTGGTCGCTTGGCAGCAGCGCGGCCAGGTTGGCGGCCAGAACGCGCTGGAATCCGTTGCTTAAAGTCTCGGCCCAAAGCGCGGTTTCCACGTAATCAACCTCATTGGCACCTTTGCGAACCGCCAGAGACTGCTTGTAGAGGTAGTCGGGAAGTTTCACCTGGCCCAGGCCGACAGCCAACCGCGACGGCGTTCCTGGCGACGGCGTGACGGGTGCGGCGGCGGTCAGCGGCGACAGGACGAAGTAGCGCGCGGTGGGGCGAGCAGGCTTCAAGTCGAGGCAGCCGGACAGGCAGACGCATGCGACGGCGCTCAACAGGAAACGAATCGGGAGCGAAGGATTATTCATGGTTTTTTCACAGGGCTTTCTCGGCCGGTCAGGAGCGAGTTGGGATGGCGCTCGAGAAACTCAGCGAGCGCGGAAATAGATTGCGCCGCACCCGCCAGTTGCTGGAGGGCCAGCGAGAGGTCGTTGCGCAGAGGGGAATCAGGGATCAACATGCCACCCAGATCCTGCACGGTGCCGCGGAGTTGGCTGAGTGTTTGATTAGCCTGAGCGAGTGTGTTGGTGACGTCGTCGATGAGCGGGTCCACCCGGTTGTTCAACTTCTGAGCGAGCAGACTGTAATCCCCCATAGTCCGCTGAACGGAAGTCAGCGTATTGGTGATTTCCGGCGAAGTGGCGACGCGGTTGAGCGATGCCACCAGGTTGGTTAACCCGCCACTCAACTCGGCTAAGTTCAAATTGCCGATCGCTGAATCAAGCTTCGTGACCAAGGAGCTCAGGCGGTCCTCCAGCCCCTTGAAATCAATGCGAGCCAGGTTTTGCATCAACTGTTGGATATCAGTTGGCCGAGTGGGTATCTCCACGTAGAGCCGTTTCGATTGATGGAAGCGCGCCGGGGGCGCGTTCGAGACGGTGTCCAGACTGACGTACAGAACACCAGTGACCAGGCTCTCGGCTTCGAGCGACCCGCGCACCCCCCGGGCAACCGCAGCTTCGAATGCCTTCGAGTCCTGGAACATGAGCGTGTCTTCCAGCCGCTGCTGAAGCAGGTTCTCCTGGATGTCCACGATGACCGGCATGGTGTAGTCTCCGATAGCCTGGTTATAGTGGATCATCAACTTGCTCACCGAGCCAATGGTCACGCCGCGATATTTGACGGGCGCTCCGCGGCTCAAGCCGTTGAGAGAGCCGTCGAAATACAGAACGCACCGAATATTGCGCGTAAAAAGCCGCGAGGAACTGAACAGCAGCAGACCGAGGACGCCCAACGCAATGCCGATGACGATGAACAGTCCGATGGCGGTGGGATTGGCTTTCTTGCTCATAAGCGGAGTGGATTCAAACAGGGTTCAGTTCAGCGGTTGGTTTTGCGGCAGGTTCGCCGCGCGTCAGGAATTCACGCACGTAAGGATCGGCCGAGTTCTTCAGAAGATCGCGCGGGTTGCCCTGCGCTCGCATGGTGCGGGTGTTGCTGTCCAGAAACACCGAATTGTCCCCGATGGCGAAGATGCTCTGCAGCTCGTGAGTGACGACGACAAACGTTGCGCCCAAGCTGTCGCGCAATTGGAGGATCAACTGATCAAGGTTGCGCGAGCTGATCGGATCCAGTCCAGCCGATGGCTCGTCGAAGAACAGTATCTCGGGATCCAGCGCCAGCGCGCGGGCCAGGCCGGCGCGTTTGCACATGCCGCCGGAAATCTCCGCCGGGTAGTAATCTTCAAAGCCCTTGAGCCCCACCAGGGCCAGCTTCAGCCGTGCGATGTCCGCGATCTCCGTTGCCGAAAGATCGGTGTATTCGCCCAGCGGCAGGCCGATGTTCTCCGCCAGGGTCATCGAACTCCAGAGCGCCCCGCCCTGGAACGCTACGCCGAACGAGCGCAGGCTTTTCTGCCGCGCCTGGTCGCTCGATTTCCAAAAGGGGACACCGTCGTAAAAGATGTCACCCTGGGCAGGCTCTTTGAGGCCGATCATTTGTCGAAGCAGCGTGCTCTTCCCGCAGCCGCTGCCCCCCATGATAATAAAGATTTCCCCGGACTTGATCCTGGCGTTGATGCCGCGCATCACGATGAACGAGCCGTAGGCCATTGTCAGATCGCGAATCTCAATCTTGATGTCGTTGGCGGCGGCGCTCATGGGGCTAGATGTGCAAGGCATTGCAGATCACGGCAAAGAGGCCGTCCGAAGCAATAATCGCGGTGATGCCCGTGACCACCGCCGATGTGGTGGCTTCCCCAACCGCGGCGGCGTTCGTCCCGCATTGGATGCCGCGCAGGCAACCCGTCAGCGCAATCAACACCCCGAAATACATCCCCTTGAACACCCCGAGTAGAAACGAGGTGAGCGTGATCGCCTCTATGGTGCGGTGAATATACAAGGCCGGCGTGATATGGAGCATCGCAGTCGAGATCAGAAATCCGCCCGCAATGGAAATCAGGTCGGCGAACAGGCACAGCAGCGGCATCATCGCGATGAGCGCAATCATTCGCGGCAGGACGAGAAACTCGACGGGTGAAATGCCGAATGTCTGGAAGGCCTCGATCTCCTGGTTCACCTTCATGGTGCCTAACTGCGCGGCAAAGGCCGCACCCGTGCGCCCGCAGATAATGATCCCGGTCATGATGCACCCCATTTCTCGAACCGTGGCGATGCCCACCAGGTCCGCCACGTAGATGGAGGCGCCAAACCGCGTCAACTGCGTTGCCCCCACAAAAGCGAGGATCAGCCCGATGAGGAAGTTAATAAGCGCCACAATGCCCAGGGCCTGCGGACCGCATTCCTGCATCACCAGAAACGCGTCCGCCCAGCGGAATTGCGCCCGGCCACGCAACATCTTGAGGAATGCCAGCACGTTTTCGCCGGTAAAAGCGAGCATCCCCTTGACACCCGACCACTCTTTGAGCGCGGATTCGCCGACCCGCTGCAAAATTGGAGCGTGGGTTACCATGCGCACCGCGTCCTTTTTCTCCGGAACAACCTGGGACAGCCCGATCAGTTTTGCCACCGCCACGGGCAGGGTCTCGACGCGGAATTCGAGCTTATTGTTCTGGCAAAGGTCGTGGCACTTAAGGATGAACGTCATGAGGCCGCTGTTCCAGCGCCGCAAACCGATGGTGTTAAACTCGATGGCGCTTGCCCCGCCGCCTGCCGCGAGTTCCTTCTCGACGGAATCAATCCCGGGCAGACCAGCGCGCGCCAGCCAGTCGCCGGCGAGTTCGAGCAACAGCGAACCACTCTCACTCCGCCGGAGAGTTAACCGCGCGTCGGTTGGCTCGCAGTTCATGCGCGCGCTCCACGAGGCGCGAGGCCCCAATGCGGAATGTTCGCTGCTCGGTGTCCTGACATCGGGCCAATAATAGCGGACTGGCCGCAACCTTCAAGCGCGAAACGACGTATGGCTGATTCACGCAGGGTGGTTTCAAGAAATCGTAGCCGCCGACGGCAGTCGGCGCTAACACT
>JBAXTC010000471.1:0-6364 GCA_037130375.1 Verrucomicrobiota bacterium
TCAAAATCTAGTACTCGTGAGAGTGTGTGGGTTCGACCCCCTCCATCGGCACCATGAAAAGCACCGCGTTCAATGCATTTTTCAAAGCGCTCGTTGCATTCAGCTATCTCCCCACACCCATCCTGCTGTAGTTTATACCCAAGACCTGTAGTCATCTTGCCCGGCACTAGGACGAACGAACCGAGCCACGCGGCCAGCGGCTACTGAACACGCTATAATGAACTTGACACCGCAGAACGCTCAGGCAAGGCCCAAGGCTGGACTAACGACGTTCACTCGCGTGGTGGTCCTTATCGCGGTTTACTTCCTCGGCGGGCTGCTCGGCAAGCAGGCGTCTGTCTTATCGGGCACCATTGCGCTGGTCTGGCCGCCTGCGGGAATCGCTTTGGCGGCTTTGCTGTTGTTCGGCTATCGGTTTTGGCCGGGGGTCGCTTTGGGCGCAGTATTGTTCTCGTTCATGAACGGCGTGCCGCTGGGCTTTTTCACCCTGGGCACGGCACTGGGAAACACGATGGGCGCCATCGTCTGCACGTATCTCCTCAGAAATATCATGGCTTTCGATAATGCCATGGAGCGAACGCGGGATGTGGCTGGCTACATCGGATTGGCCTGCTTCCTGGGCACCACCGTCAACGCAGCTTTCAATGTGGTGGGTCTCATTTATGCCGGAACGGTCTCGTGGTCCGAGCTGTTTCCACAAATGCTGGAATGGTGGGTGCCCAATGCCCTGGCCGGATTGGTGGTCGCGCCTTTTATCGTCACCTGGGCAACACCGACCAGCCTTCGGTGGAATACCCGGTTGATTGTGGAGGCGGTGGCCTGTGGTCTGGGGTTGGCAGCCGGCACCTGGATTTCCTTCCATTCGTGGTTCGTCTATGGGGTTCAGAATTATCCTCTGGCTTACCTGCCGTTTCCGTTTTTGGTCTGGGGAGCCTTGCGATTCGGTCAACGCGGAGCAACCGCAGGCACCCTTTTAGTCTCGGCGATGGCGATCTATTCGCTGGTTGGCGGACGCGGGCCGTTCCTGGCCGCCACCGAGCGGGTGAGCCTCATGCTGATTGGAAGTTACATCGGCATTTTGGCGATCACGAACCTGCTCTTGGCGGCAGCCGCAGCCGAACGCCGGCTGGCCGAAGCCGCAATGGCGGAAAGCGAGCGGCGGCTGCGCGCGGTGGTGGAAGACCAGACCGATATGATTTGCCGGTTCAACCCGGACGGATTGCTCACGTTTGTCAACCGAGCCTACTGTCTTTGCCACGCTAAACCCAAAGAAGAGCTGCTCGGCATGAATTTCCTGCAGTCCCTTGCCCAGGACGACCTGGAAATTCCATTAAGCTGGTTCAACGCCCTGCCCCGGGAACAGCCGGTGGTCTCGTTCGATCACCGGGTGGTCGGACTCGGCGATCTGATCGCGTGGCACCAATACACCGTCCGGCGCCTGTTCCGGGAAGACGGAGGCACGCTTGAGTTCCAGGCCGTCATTCGGGACATCACCCATCGCAAACAAACCGAGGAGGTTCTGCAGGCGAGCGAGCAGAAGTATCGGTCTCTCGTGGCCAATATCCCGGACATCGTTTGGACGGCCAATGCCAAACGAGAACTGACTTACGTCAGCGGTAATGTAGGGAAAATTCTTGGTTACACACCCGAAGAGTTGATGCGAAGCGGCGGCGCGATGTGGCTGGACCGCATCCATCCCAACGACATCCCCAAGGTCGAGCTTGCTTACCGCATGCTGTTTTCCAAGGAAATCGGATTTGATGTGGAATACCGATTCCGCCGCAAAGATGGTCAGTGGATCTGGCTCCACAACCGGGCGCCGGCCACGCAGGTGCGCGAAGGGCTGCTCTACGCCGATGGGTTGATCTCGGAAACCACCCGGCGCAAGCGAGCGGAGGAAGCCCTCCAACAGGCCAAAGACGCCGCCGAGGCCGCCAACCGCGCCAAGAGCGGCTTTCTCGCCAACATGAGCCACGAGTTGCGCACACCCCTCAACGCCATCATCGGCTTTTCCGAAATCCTCTCCGACAAGATATTTGGCGACTTGAATGCCCGCCAGTCCAAGTATGCCAATAACATCCTCAGCAGCGGCCGTCACTTGTTGCAGCTCATCAACGACATTCTGGACCTCTCCAAGATTGAAGCGGGACGGCTGGAATTGTCACGCGCCCCTTTCGACGTCGCCACCGCATTGCAAAACGTGGAGGCCATCGTGAAAACGCTTGCCCACAAAAAAAGAATCACACTTGCCTTCGAGACGCCCCGCGATCTGCCGCTCCTGTTTGCCGACGAGGCGAAGTTCAAGCAAGTCATGTACAACCTGCTCAGCAACGCCATTAAGTTCACTCCCGAGGGCGGCAAGGTTTCCGTGACGGCGACGCGGCTCAACAAACCCAACGGGCACCCCGCCGCCGAGCCAATCGGCCCCCTCTCGGGCGAGTGCCTATCCGTGACGGTGACTGACTCGGGCATCGGTATTCACCCCGAAGACCAGGAGCGCATTTTCGTCGAGTTCGAACAACTCGACTCCTCTTACGGTCGCCAACAACAAGGCACGGGGCTGGGTTTGACGTTAACCAAAAGGCTCATCGAAATGCATGGCGGCAGGATTCAGGTCGTAAGCGAGGGCGTCGAAGGCCGAGGCAGCCGCTTCACGTTCTGGCTCCCGCTGCCAAAAGTCGAGGCCAAGCCCTTGCCGCCTGACGATGCAACTCCGGGCGATGATGCCCTCCGCCCGCTGGTTTTGGTCGTAACAAACGATGCCTCAAGCTGGCGGTTGGTGGGCGGCTACCTGACGAGTGTTGGCTATGGCATCGCGCTGCTTCCTGATATTGCCGCCTTGGGCGAAGCACTCCGTAGCAAACGGCCCTACGCCGTCGCGATTGATCAACGGACCACAGACCAGTCCAGCACGCAGGAGTTAGCCGAGTTGCGCCGCCGTATTCCGGCCAGCCTGCCCGTGGTGGTTTTCCTGACCGGCGCCGATGGAGCGCCCAGGTTCAGTCTGTTGACACCCAGGCGCTCCTCGGAAGCTCCGCCGAGCCCCCGGCTCATCGATGCAGTCCGCCACTCCAACCGCTCGTCCGGCAAAGAGGTCAAAACGGTGTTGATTATCGATGACGAGCCTGCCTTGCTGGAATTCCTGGCCAAAACTCTCCTCTACAAAGGCTTCCAGGCTCTTCAGGCTCCCAATGGCCGGCGGGGCATCGAGCTCGCCATCGGCCATCATCCCGATGTTATCATTCTGGACCTCACTATGCCCGAATGCAGCGGAATCCAGGTTGTTGAGCAGCTTCGCGCCCACTCCGAAACCAAAAACATTCCGATTATGATCCACACGGGCACCGCGCTCACAGATGGGGAACGACAACGGTTGGCCACCCACGTGCAATCCATTACTTCCAAGGCGGAGCCGGAGGCCCTGCTCGCAAACCTCGACCGCATCGATGCTCTGCCGCCTCAAACCGTTGAATCAGGAGACAACAGATGAGCGACACCATATTAGTCATCGAGGATAATCTCTTGAACCTTGAGTTGGTCACTGACCTTCTCGAGGCAGGCGGCTTCATCGTTTGCAGCGCGCGCACGGCCGAGGAAGGTCTCCAGTTGGCATGGTCGATTTCCTTCGACTTGGTTCTCATGGACATCAGTCTGCCGGGCATGGATGGATTGGCCGCCACCCAGGTTCTCAAAACCAGCCCGGCCACCAGGCACTTGCCCGTCGTGGCCCTTACCGCCCATGCCATGCGGGGGGATGAAGACCTCGCGCTAGGCGCCGGATGCGACGGTTACCTCACCAAACCCATTGACACCAGAACATTCGCCGCAAAGGTCGCCCTCGTCATCGCCACCGCAAAAGCGCACTCGCCAAGACCACCGGACACTTAACCGATTATGCAAACTGAAATCCTGAACAAGACGACCGCCCCCCACCCAAACCGGGGTCGCGGATTGGTGCTCATTGTGGACGACGAAGAGCAAAACCGGCTGTTGCTGCGGGACCCGCTCGAAGTGCATGGTTACGAAATCGTCGAAGCCGAAAACGGAGAGCAGGCGTTGGAGATGGTTGCGCAACGCCCGCCGGACGTCATCCTGCTCGACGTCATGATGCCCAGGATGGACGGCTTCGAGGTCTGCCGGCAGCTCAAAAAAGAGGGCCGCACGCCGCCCATCCCGGTGCTCATGGTCACTGCGCTGTCCGAACGCAAAGAGCGGCTGATGGGCATTGCCGCCGGCGCAAGCGACTTCCTCACCAAACCCGTCGATATGCATGAAGTGGCTCTTCGGGTCGGCAACGCCGTTTCCGCCAAACACCTCTTCGACCAGCTCAAAGCCGAACGCGAGAAGTCCGACCAACTGTTGCTCAATATCCTCCCTCAACGCATCGTCGAACGATTGAAAAAAGGGGAGGTGAACATCGCCGAACATCACCCCGACGTAACCGTGCTGCTGGCAGATCTGGTCGGCTTCACAACTCTGTCGGCCCACGTCGCGCCAGAGCAGGTGGTCTATCTCCTGAATGAGATTTTTTGCAGTTTCGACGGGCTGGCGGAAAGACATGGCGTGGAAAAAATCAAAACCATCGGCGACGCGTACATGGCCGCAAACGGCATTTCCTACCCGCGACCCGACCATGTCGAGGCGGTGGCCGAACTCGCGCTCAACATGAAGGCGGAGATCGAGCAGTTCAACCACCAGTACAACACCTCCATTCACATCCGCATCGGGATCAGCACCGGCCCGATTATCGCGGGTGTCATCGGACGAAAGAAATTCGCCTTCGATCTTTGGGGCGATACGGTCAACCGCGCCTGCCGGTTGGAATCACTCGGCCACGCCGGAACCATTCATGTCTCCGAGGCCACCTACGACCGTTTAAAGACCAAATACCTCTTCGACAACAAGCGCAGCATCGATATCAACGGTCGCGGCATGGAAATGGTTTACGAGCTCTCCGGCCGCCTCTGAATCTCCCCGGATGCAACACTCCTCATGAATGCCATCCGCTGCTGGTTTCTGCTCTCGTGCCTCACCGCCCAGCTTGGCTGCGCCACCGGCCACACCTCGGAAAGCCAGACTCAACCCTTCCTGAAATCCGAACTCATCTTCCCGTTGGAACACTGGCACAACCACAGCTCGTGCATCGTGGAATGTCCGAACGGCAGCCTGTTGGTCTGCTGGTATCACGGCTCCGGCGAGCGAACGGCGGACGATGTGCTCGTGCTCGGCGCGCGCCAGAAGAGAGGCGCCCGTCTGTGGAGCGCGCCGTTCTTGATGGCCGACACCCCCGGATATCCGGACACGAACCCGGCCATGTTCATCGACCCGCATAAACGGCTGTGGCTCTTCTGGCCGGTCATCCTGGACAACCGCTGGGAAACCGCCCTGATGAAATACCGCATCTCGTCAAGTTACGAAAAAAGCGGCCCTCCGCTGTGGAGTGCCAACGAGGTGTTGCACATCACGCCAGGCACGAATTTCCAAAAGGCGGTCGAAGCCGGCCTCGACGCCCTGGGCAGCGGCCCGCCCCCGGAAATGAAACCCGCTGAGTTCGAGAAATGGCTGAAAGAGAAACGGGCGATGGTGGCGGATAAACTCTCCTGCCGGCTGGGCTGGATGACCCGGGCGCATCCTTGCGTGCTCGATGGCAAACGTTTGATCCTCCCGCTCTATTCAGACGGCCTCGAGTGCTGCCTGATGGCCATCACAGATGATTGGGGACAGTCCTGGTTCACAAGCGCGCCTCTGGTCGGAATGATCAACTCGCAACCGAGTCTGGTGCGAAAGCAGGATGGCACCCTCGTGGCCTTTATGCGCGATGACGGGTCCGCGCTTCACCGGGTGCAGGTAAGCGAATCGACAGATCGGGGCGCAACCTGGAGCCGGGTCGTAAGCTCGGATCGACCGGACCCCGGCGCGGGAGTCGAAGCGATCGTCCTGCGAAGCGGGTCGTGGCTCCTCATCAACAACGATCTGGACCAAGAGCGCCACAGCCTGGCCGTCTCCCTCTCCGACGACCAAGGAATCACTTGGAAATGGAAGCGGCACCTGGAGCACGACACCGATGCCGACATCAAAGCCGGCGCCGGTTCGTATCATTATCCTTCCATTATCCAGTCGAGAGATGGCACCCTCCACGCCACCTACAGCTTTCGTCAGAAGAAAAGCGAGACGAAACCGCACGCCTCCGGCAAGCCAGCGAGCGAATCCATCAAACACGCCCATTTCAACGAGGCCTGGGTCCGGCAATCAACCGTTGCTTTAAACGGGAAGTAACTTATTGGTAACTCAGGACGACGTTGCCGCCCAAGAGCGAGATCCCGGCAACATTAACTTTGCTCGTCCAGAGGACGCGGTAAAACCT
>JBAXTC010000472.1:0-6328 GCA_037130375.1 Verrucomicrobiota bacterium
GCGGGACGACCGGCGTGAAGGGCGCGGTCTCGGCTGCCAACTCGCTCGTCGGCAGCACGGCGAGTGATCTGGTCGGCTCCCCCGTGAACCCCTTGGCCAACGCCCACTCCCTGGTGGGCACTCCGCCCTTGAATGGCGGGCGGGGCGCGGCGACGTGGGGTAGCGGGACGAGCGGCGTGACCGGTACGGTTACCGCAGCCAACTCGCTCGTCGGCAGCACGGCGGATGACATTGTCGGTTTTGTCGTGACCGCCTTGACCAATGGCGATTACGTGGTGTACAGCAGCAAGTGGGACAACGGCGCGGTGACGGATGCAGGCGCGGCGACGTGGCACAACGGGACGAGTGGCGTGACGGGCGCGGTCTCAGCGGCCAATAGCGTCCTTGGCACGGCCGGTGACGGTGGGGATTCAATGAATTTCGCGTATGACCCTCTGAACACCCGTTTCCTAGTCGGTTATCCCGCCGACAGCCACGTCAGCGTGTTCGGGTACGCTCCTAAAATCGTCGTGCAACAACCCTTGAACGTCAATCTGGCCAATGGCGCCACCAGCATCTCCGGCGCTCCCGCGGGCACAAACGCCAGTCTCACTGTCACCATCAAGAACATAAACGTTGGCGACCTGACCGGGCTGGGCATCACGATTGATGGCCCCGACGCGGCGCTGTTCACCGTCACCGCCAGCCCCACCGTGCCGGTCAGCGGCCCGTTCGGCAGCACCACCTTCACGGTACGCTTCGCCCCCGCCACCACCGGGGCCAAAACCGCCGCGTTGCACATCGCCAGCAACGACAGTGACCAGAACCCTTTCGACATCGCTCTGTCCGGCCAAGTGCTCTCGTTCACACAGGATACCGACGGCGACGGGCTGAGCGACGCGGCGGAGTTTAATTTGTCCGCGTTGGGCTTTGATTGGCAGGTAAGCCAGGCCAGCCTGGTCAGTAGTCTCCTAGCCAACGCGAACGGGGCCGGGCTTTACACCACGAATCAAGTCCAAGCCCTGAACGTGGGCATTCCGTTGCTGATCAGGGACCCGCAGACCGGCCAGTTCACGCTGACCATCGCCGTGCAGAAGTCCACGAATCTTGTGGACGGCAGTTTTGCCCCGTTCCCGATGAGCGCGCCGCAGACAACAATCAACGCGCAGGGTGAGTTGGAGTTTCGCTTCACTGTCCCGGACAACGCCGCGTTCTTCCGGCTGGAGTCAAAGTGAGCGGGGAGTGTTGGGGTGGGGGGCAACAATTCAAGAAAGACAACCTGGGCGAAGGACCATAGCTTGGGTCGGTCCCTGACTCACAAAGCCGATGCCTTGGTAGAAGATTGCCGCTATCGACCCATGCTGGAGGCCGACTCAAGCGCCGCGTTTAGTTTATCGGCCAGAACAGGCTGCAAGCTCATGGTGGCAGAGTTTTCCAGATGTGTCCTTTTGTGAAGGCCGGGTTCTAACATATCGGGCCTTCCATAGAGGACACCTTGCCAGTGACAAGACCGTGACCCGGACGCTGACGCGCTGGCCGCACGCGGGATTGGAACAGAGGATCGATCATGCCAGCAGTCCTTTCAGGTTGTCGCGGTTCAGCAGTTCCGCGTCCTGCGCACGTTCCAGAAACGGCAGCACGTCGTTGCGCACGGCCTGCATGTCCAGCCGCTGCAAATGTTCCCCAACATGCTCGCGCCACCGCTCCGCATCGTACTGACCGATCCCCTGTGTCTGATCCAGCGCATTTTGCAGGAAGGCCAGGTTCGGGACAGGTGCCGGCCTTTGGGAGAGATACCACAGCAGATCGTACCAGTCGCGCCCCTTCACATACTTGCGGGTGATGAGCGCATGAAGCTTGCCCGCCAGCAGCGACGGCAGATCGTAGTGCCGCACCAGAAAGCTCAGGTGGCGGATCACCACGCGCCGTTCGGAAAGCGCGCCTGCAGGAGGGCGCGTGTCGATCTCAAGCTTGATGGACAATTTCTGCTCGGCAAACGCCGAGAGTCCGGCTTCCCGTAGGACACCGGCCAGGCGCACCCAGGCCGTATGCACCGTCTTGCGGTCATTCCACGTCACCTCCGGCTCGAACCCCGCCAGCGTCAGGTCGCGTTTCACAGCGGCCATCCAAACCTTTCCGTCGCAGCCCTCGACGTGTTCAAGTGAGAAATCAAGGTCTTCAGAAAAGCGCGGCAGCCCGTGCAGGAAGCGCAGGGAGGTGCCGCCGACAAAGGCGAGCGACCGGAACGCCTCGCAGTCGTACAGCGAGCGCAACACAAAGGCTTGCAGGTATTCCCGCAGAAGGTTCAAAGCCATCCCGGAATCGGATGCGCCTCGAGCAATCACCAGCGCTTGCTCTTTCACAGCCTCACCGTCCCTTCCTGCGCCGCTGTTGCAAACGCCATCCATTGTCCGACCGCACGCTCCAGGCGCGGGCTGCGGTAGCGGGCGGCATACGCGCGCAGACGCTCCGCATCCACACGCTCCACGTTCTGATAGCGCATCTCCTCCAAACGCCCATCGGTCCATTCGCCTTCGTTGAGATGCCAGTGATCCAGCAGCGCCTTTTCGGGATCAGCCACCAGGATATCAACCGTTCCGTCGCGGACGGTCCGGTAACCGAAGAATGACGCCTGCTTGATGTTCCGGTAGTCGAACAGGCCGAACGGGTTCTCGAACCGCTGCGGCGGGCGGGTGGTCACGCTCGTCAGCCAGTGTACCCGTTCGGGAATCAGGTCATAGAAGCCCAGAGCCCAGAGGCCACTCAGGTAGGCAGGGCGATAAAGCGCGTTCGCGAGGGCGGCGGGCGACACCGGCACTCTGCGATAGGGTTCCGACAGCGTGTAGAAACCGCGCCGCAGACCAATGACTTTGCCCTGTTGTGCCCAGCGCGAAAGCTGCACCCGGATCGACTCGCGCGGGTCGTCGAACGCCTGCACCAGCAACGGCAGGTCGAAATGCGGCATAGCACCGACCATTTTGACTAAAGAATCGAACTTTATGCTAGAAAGATAACATATCCGTTATCGAATGCAATCAGAATGTCAGGTGGTGCGCACAACAGAGGGCCACGTCCACAACGTTTATTGCCCCACCGCGCGATAGAACAATAGCGGAGCGTCACCGGGCCGGACGAAATAGGGTGAGTGCGAGTTTGGCAGAGGAGTCCACGTGACTGGGGATGACAGATCTGTTGCCCCTTCCAATGTCCCCGTCCCTGGCCATGTCAAAGTATAGCCCGAGGGTGGCGAGTTGAAGTTGAACCGGACCTTCAGTGCGGCGTCATCCACGAGTGCGCCCGTGCTGGCCACCTGGGCAATCTCGGGCCCCGTCAGCACCCGGTTATAGATACGGAAGTCGTCCAGCAGGCCGTTGTAGGCACGCCAGTGCATATCGTGCGACCGGCCCAGTTCGATCTGGCGTTGGGCGCTCCAGGCCCAGGCCGAGCCGTTGCTGTGGGACCCATCCTGCGTCCCATCGATGAACAGGGAACATGCCCCGGAGGGGGACTGGTCATAGGTCAGCGCAATCAAGTGCCAACGGTTGTCATTCACGGTCCGCACGCTCTGGAATTGGCTGGCTACACCGCCTCCGGAAGCCGCCACCCAGTTGGGTCCGGGACCTGCCGCCGGGGGTTCGAAGGCGTCGTTCAGCAAGTCACCGGTCGTTGCGGAGGTCACCGTGAGATGACCAACCAGGGATTCGGTGGAACCCGCACTGCTGCTGGCCGCTTGGAGAATATAAACCTGTAAATTCGTACCCGACAAGTCGGCAACGGTCAATTCCGGCACCGTGAACGTTGCCAGGACCGTGCTCATATCCTCAGTCAGCAGGTCGATGGTGGTGCCCGTTGAACCGATCGCCAGTTTGACGTGATAAAAATTGTATGGGCTCTGCGTATAATCCGGAGAAGCCTGGGAAAAAGCCCCGCTGCCGCCCACGCCGGAGACGACGAACTGGCGCGTAATGCCCGGGGCAAACTCGTAGAGTGTGGCCGTCAGAGACTTGCTGCCGCCGGCACCTCCCTTGAGCATCAGGCGCGCGGGAAATTGACCACCCCCGCGGTTCTGTACAAGGAGGTCCAGGGATAGTTGTGTCTCTCCCGGGATGATCGCCAACGGCGTCGCCAGTTGGATCCCATAAACGGCACCGCTCTGGTCGCTGGTGCGCATCCGGTAACCGAAGTGAGTTCCGTCCAGGTTGATCCGTGCGCTGACCTCGTTCGGGAATCCGGCGACGCCCGCGCCCGAAGCGGCTTCAAATAGCAAATTGCCGGCATCGGTCTGGGCCAGCAAAGCTCCTGAAGGACCATTCACGTCAGTTGGAAGCCGGTCGAACAAAGCCGCTCCGTCAATGCCCTCGCCAGTCGTGCCGGCTGAGCGCATCCAGAACAGGATCGTGCCCGTGGCCGAGTTGAAGTCAGCGTCAGCCGCGAGAGTAATCTGGTTGGTTGCCGCGGCGGAGAATTGCATCACGCCGCTGCGCGTCACCGCACCGCTATCCGTGTCCGAACGGGCCCAGGTAGCGCCATGATTTGCCCCATTGCGCGCTGCACCCAAGGGCTTCGAATCGTCAATAACATTACCGCCCTCGTGAATGCTGATGATGAGGGGCTGGGGTGCCGCCATCGAAAGTTTGACCGTCAGACGATCCGCCAAACATTCCGGTGAACCGATGTAAGCCTCCGGGTGATCGCGATCCGCCTGCAGGATGGATAGCTGGACACTTTTCCCCGCCAGATTCGCCAGTGTGAGCTGGGCTACAGAAAATGTTGCAAGTACAGTGCTCAAATCCTCGCTCTTAAACGCCACCGTAGTTCCGGTCGGCCGGACTGAAACCAGGGCGTGGTAAAAGTTGTTGGGCCCGAAAGCGTATTCTCCGGAAGATTGACTAAACGCCCCACCACCACCACTGCCCAGGGTAACCACGCGGCGCACGCCGCCCCCGGGGAAGAATTCATTGAAGGAAGCGGCCAGCGAATAGTTGGTGCCCAGGACATCCATTACCAAGCGCGCATCGTATGCCCCGCCATTGCGAGGTTGCACCAGGAAATCGATGTCCAAACCGGTCGCGTCGGCCGGTACGAGCAGCGGGTTAACCAACTGGATGCCGTAAGCGGGACCGGTGGTGTCAACCGTGCCCATGCGCAACCCATCATGTCCGTCCACAGTGGCGCGGTCACACACCACGTTGGGAAAGCCATTTCCGGCAGGTTTCCAGTTGCTCCCCGGGCCTGCTCCTGGGGGAGAAAACGGGGCGTCCAACAACGTAACCATATCGCCTTCGATCTCGATTTTGACGCTGTCCACCTCACCGAAGGTAACTTCCGGGGCGGTCTGGGTCGCATCCGAGAGCTGCTGGAAAAGGGCAATGCTGACGGAATTGCTGAACGCGGCGAGAGTCAGATTCGGATTAAATACGTTAAACGGAGTCACCGCCAGGGGGTCTCCTGTTGAGGAAAGTGTGGTCAAGCTTGTGCCATTGGTCCGGACTTCGATCACAAATGTGCGGAACGCTTCGGCGCCGCCCGCCGGGTCGTTGGGGGGAAAGCTGACATAAGCGACGCTGGCGCTGTTGGCGCTTCCTTCACTGTCTCCATAGAAATCCGCCCAGGTTGGGTTGATGCCGCGATTGGCGCTGGCCGATGCCCGTGCAAACGTGCCCGAAGCCCCGATGACCGCAATGCCCGCGGAGGCATCTGAGGATGCACCGCCCCCCGAAGCTGTCTGGTTCAGCGGACGCACGCGCGCGATCACCCGCACGACACGCACGCCGGCGATGGGAAACGAACTCGTGGTCTGGATGCCAACCACTTCACCAGCCGCGCCCGCCGAAGAACCCATGCGCAGGCACGAGCCATCCGAACCGCCGCCGACTATCCCGACTAACAGGTCGGGTGCTCCGGCCCCGTAGGGTTGCCACTGGGCTCCCATTGTAAAGTTGGTGAACGAATCCTGGAACACTACTGCCGCCTGCCCTGCGGAAACCATGCCAAGCAGCAACAACGGCACTGCCATTACCACGGATACGAATTTGTTTTTGACGCTACGCGGGTCAGGGAGAATCGCTTTCGGCATAGTTTGCATATATGCCGTGCAATTACGCCTTTCCGGGCAGATTGCAACTATATTTCGTTAAGGGCGCAGGCTGAATTCAAAAAACCGTAGCCGCCGACGGCAGCCGGCGCTAATTTCCCTAAATTCGTGAAAGTGCCCCGACTCCCGTCGGCGGCTACAAATCCGCTGGCTCTCGAATCCGCCGTGCTCTCCCAACAAGCTCCCAGCCTGAATTCAAAAAACCGTAGCCGCCGACGGCAGCCGGCGCTAATCTCCCTAAATTCGTGAAAGTGC
>JBAXTC010000473.1:0-6279 GCA_037130375.1 Verrucomicrobiota bacterium
GCTTGCAGGTCGTGTTTAATCCTTTAATCTCAGCATCGTTATGGTGTGCGCAATTCGATGGCTCGGGAGCAGTTGGGGCTCAAAACCCCACAGAGGGACGACTCGGGCGCAGGGCGGGCCGACATGGCTGTCGAGATCAGAGAGAACGTGCGACAAACCATTGGCTGCATCCAGCCGAGAAAGGCGAGTCTGGAATGGTGCAGAATGAAAACTCACGCTGCCACCGGCGCGGCGGCTAGTCAGGTGGAAGGCGGTGCCCGGCGGGACAGGCCACTCCGCATTGCTCTCGTAAGCAGCGACAAAACCACCGAGGCTGCCGTCCGCCAAGCAATCGCCGTCGGGAGCGGTCGGTGGGCGTTCGACATTCATCCTACTCCGCAGTCCGCGCTACGAATCATGAGGCGGATGCCACCGACATTCGTCTCTGCAAGTTCGCGTGCCAAAAGCCCACCCATGGAACCACCGAAACATTCCACGAGCCCCGTTTCGGACGAGCGTCCCCGAGGATCCTCCTACTCGCGTTGGGAGGCGCAGCAGGGCAGCGTGAGCCGGTCGCTCTCGGACCTAGGCTGGGCCGCGCAACCGGCCGGAGAAGCCAGGGAACTTAAGACCCGCGTAGGTACGCTCGTGAGACGACGGAAGATCTTATCACAATGCGTAGAACAGATTCTGGGAATCGCCACTCTACCCGATGTCGTCCTTATCGACGCCGCCTCGGCGCCAATAATTCTGAAAGACGCATCAGCCTCGGGGCGAAGGCCCACAGGGTTCGCACCGCGAGGGGTTTCCGCATCCACAGTAGTGAGGAAGCTGAAAGCGAGACTCCCCAACGCCGCGATCATTGTGCTCGGAGAGGATTGCGGGACGGGCGATGTTTTGATGGCGCTCATGGGGGGTGCCTCCGGCTATCTTGTCAAGCCATTTAGTGCCAAGGACCTTGTGCGGGTGATCAAGTCGGCAGCACAAGGTCTGCCAGCTTTCTGTCGAGAGGTCGAACTCGCGGTACTGAAGGGACTACATCTGGCAGGCGCTACACGCGACTCCCAAAACCTGAGCGATCGGGAACACGACGTGGCAGCTTGCCTGATCGAGAGGCTCTCGGACAAAGAGATCGCACATCGGCTCCAGATCTCGCCTCAGACGGTGCATGTGCATCTTGTACATTTGTTTCGGAAGGCTCACGTGCACTGCCGCGAGCAATTGATTCGAAAGCTGTTTAGCGATCCCTGTGAAAGTAAATCGATCGTATAGCCTGTCTTTTTGTAGGACTTCCATGGTGGCTCGTGCCTGAATCCCCCATTCTTGTGATGAATTGCGATGATGTATGCACCGTTCGGGCGTTCCGGGTTATGCTGTCTGCAGTGTTCGTAGTGGGAATGGGCTCCGGCCCTCTAGGAAACCGAGAAGGACTCAGTTGGGCGAAATCCGGGAAAGGCGTGCCCTTTGTGAGATTGGTACGGGTAACGTCTGACATGTTGGGGGCGCAGCACGTCACCTTTCTAGGAGTGACTCTCTCGCGAGCTCGGGCTGGTGGTAATGGGCGGAGGGCTTTGCGGCGTCGCAGATTCCGCACTCTTAGCCCCGTCGGCTCTACCTGCGCCAGCAGATAGCTGGTTTGCCAAATGCTCGCTGTTTGGCAGTGCGCCCTAACAAGGCTGAGGCCTGAGTGGATGGCCTGGTTTCGAGGCCATGCCCTGACGTTGCGTGCCGTGGCTTGGTCGTGCCTTTTCAAGGCGGCCTATTGGGCAAGCCTCTTGCTCGCCCTACGGCTATGGGGAGATCTCCGACATCCCTCGGCAATCCACTGGCCACCTAACGGCCCGCCAGTATTCGCCAGCCATTTCACAGGTTATGATGGCTACTATTATCTCCAAATAAGCGCGCATGGGTACCAAGTCGACGGTCCATCGTGCGCGTTTTACCCGCTCTGGCCGATGCTGATCAGGTCGACCTCGCTAGTGACGGGAAGAGGCAGTTTGGTAGTGGGGCTCGGGCTATCGAACATGCTTTCGGTTGTAGCCTGGGTAATGCTCTATTCGGCTGTTAGGGAACGCTGGGGATCGGAAGTCGCAAAGTGGACAGTAGTCTTCCTGATTGCCTACCCTGGCTCTCTTTTTTACCAGTTTCTGTACAGCGAAAGCCTGTTCCTACTTTTGGTCGTTGGACTGTGGGTAGCTCTATGGCGCAGGTACAACAGGCAGGCTTGCCTACTAGCCTTTCTCTTGCCACTAGCAAGACCTATTGGCGTGTTCTGCATCCTTCCGATCTTTTGGCACGCTGTAGCCAGCTCGGAGCCGGCTTGGCTGAAGCAGTTCGGGAGGTGGCTCGGCAGGCTGCGGAATGCTGGCTTCGAGTTTGAGGCTAATTCGCGGTGCTTGGCGGGCTCGATGTCTGTCCTGCCCAGCAATGATCACGCTCCCCTCGCGCCACTGGGTGGCCTCTGTGCGGGGCTAGCCTGCTTCTGCGGTTGGTGCACCTACCTGGCGCTGATGCGGCTCTGGACAGGCAACCCTTTGGAGGGCTTTTGGGCGCAACGGTACTGGGGCGTGCATTCGGTCCGTAACCTTTATGACATTCCGAGGTTTGTGCTGGCTTGGGCGACGCCCACCCAATGGCACCAGTTTTCTGGGTCGCTCTTGGACCGCTTGGTCTTCCTACTGTTGGTTTTCTGCGTGCCAGCGATCTCACGGCGAGACAAGGGGCTACTTTTATGGACTTACGTGCTGGGCGTTTTGCCGGCGATGAGTGGCTCCTTTACCTCCTTCACACGATTCGCCTCCGTGACCTTCCCTCTGTTCATCGCGCTGGCGGTGTCACTCGCGCCCCCTGAAAGGCGGTTGGTTAGGTACAGCTTCCTTGTTCTTTTTGCTTCCCTGCACGTCGTTTTGGTCTGGAGATACGTCAACTTCGGTTGGGCGGGATGAGCTTTCTGGCACGGCGTTCGAGTCGTTCTCCGGCAGGTAACGAGTGTGGTCGGGTGCCCCCCAACCTACACCCCGCGAAGCGAAGAGCGTATCTTGCGCCAACAGGATGAGAAAGGAAGCGCGAAGGCGTGCGCGCCCTTTGGCGTCCTGCTGTACCTTCTGTTTGTCAGTAGAAGCAGGTCAAGCGAATGGTCCAAGGGACCCCGCTTGTAGCATGAGCATTTTGGGAAATGGGCGAGGATCGGTTTCGTCGCAGGACGCACCTGAAATGATGCAGGGGTGCTCACAGATTGACTTACGGACTGGTCAGAGAGTCCGGCCGACCAGGAGCGGGTGCCACTGTCAGCGCTGGGTGAAACGGGACCGGGTCGGGTCGAAAGTGGTCCCTTTTGGAGGATTCAGGATTCCCACCCACCTTGAGGCGACGATAGAGCTCGGCGGGGTGCCCACTTCAGGGCATTCCCGTCGGCGCTCTGGCGAATCTCCTTAAGGTGTACGAACAGGACGCGATACAACAGTTGGCGGTGCAGGGCTGGTCCCGGCACCGCATTGCCCACCGCCTGTCTGGGTGGTGATTCGCCAGAAGGGCATTCCCGACTGACGGTTGAGCTTGGGGTGAGCTGTGCGTGTATTTTTGGGAAGTGAGGCGATGCATGGGCGCGAAAGTGCGACGGAGGGAATACTCTTCACCCGCCATGGCGGATAACCGACCGTCTAACCCATCTTTTTTGTGGCGCTGTGCGCTCTGCCCTGTCAGATTGTTGCCATGTTGTGGCGAGCGACGCTTACTGGATTCGGGGCCGGCTGGCCGACCACCGGCCCAATGCTGTGTTTTGGAACCGGGGTGGTGTGGCGCTGGCGAGAACGGTTGGATAAGCCACGTGACTGGGCACAAACCCGATCAATAGCGGGACAAACCGAAGGGGGTGCAGCCGCTGTGGCCTTCTCTCAAGATCGCCGATCGGCTGCACCCCCTCTGCGCTTAAAGGAGACAGCCTTACCCTCACTCTGGACTTCCTCCATCTGTGCTGTCCTGCTGGCTTTTCATCTCCTTCCTTCCGTTGCGGCTCAAGAATTCTGCGTTGAGGGAACTGTAAAGAGACTGGCCTACCTAGGCGGCCAGACTTACCGCGGCCCAAACTCGTCATTTAGCATGAACGTCAACGGATGCAATTGGTTCGTCAGGGCTCGGAAAGATCAGGGTAAGTATGGTTCCGACTACGAAGAGGTGTCGTACGATGGAACGAACGTATACGTGCTACTTAATAATAAAAGTGATGTTGAGAAGCAGCTCCAGATGGGGGCAAAGTTGGGACCGGATATCGCTGCTGCCAAGGTTTACAGGGGCGAGGTCTGTAATCTGTTTGAGGTGGAGGAGGTTGGACCAATCTGGTTAACCTACGCATCGGGGTGCTACTTCAAGAGCCGGACAAACGATTTCGTTGAGGCTGCCATAATGCAAGATCCGATATCTGGGGTTCAGTTTGGTCCACCGACACATTCTAAGATGCGGGCGCACTGGACGCTTTCAGATTCCAACCCAAGTTTTCCGGTCCGCGTGGATTACTACAGCGAAGGGCACGTCATGGTGCGAGGGAAAGCGGTTAGTCTTCCCCGGCCATATGATGCTGGTCTTACGAGCGCCGTATATCAAGCAGGGGCGTTCACAAACTATCTGGGGCTAGATATTCCTCTTACGTCGTCCCTGAAGATATTTAAGATGAGGACGAATGCCGTGGCCAACACGGATTTGGATCTGATCATAGAGTTCCACGTTGAGCTGACTAATGTCGCCCAACGCGCGGCCTCCTTCATTTCTCAGCCGCGCATCCCAGGGATAACTTTGGTGAAGGATTTCAGAGATTCGCGCGGGGGAGTGCTTGTATACTACGCAACAAACAATTGGCCAACGGAAACGGAGATCCTCACAGGTTCGTATTTTGAAGAGATCAGAAGGCTCAACACATCCCCTCATGTGCCGGGCGGAGCATTGCCCTCAGTCGTCAGAGTTGTGCTCATACTCCTGGTTTTTGTTCCAGCAATGATTTACCTAGTTAACAAGCATCTAGCCCGTAAGCGCCGAACACCCACCCAGATTTAGTGTCTTGTCCGGCCTCAAATAAAGCCAACAGCAAAACAGTAATTGCAGTTAATAACGAAAATGAAAACGAATAAACAATCAAGTCGTAGAAGCATCGCCTTAATCGGTTTGGCAGCAGTATTGGTTATAATGTTGTCAGGGCTATGCGTATATTCGGCGTGCATAAATAAGACCGGTGGCTCCGACAATAATAGGCTTGCATGTATGTCATGTGATGAGTCTTTTTACCGGCCATCCGGCGCCCGTTGCTCTTACCAGCAAGCCGTTATTTGCAATGCCTTGTGGACGTGCCGTAAGGGCTATCAGCCACAGTACATTTACCTCCCGGGTGCAGGACTTGTAACGTGTAACTGTTATATCGTTAACGTCGATGGCTTCTGCAACGGAGCCGGAACGTGTGTTGCCGTGTACTATTACCCACCTGGCCCGCTGACAAACATGTGGGTATGGACTGGTAGTCTCTGCCCCCCGGACGGAGGCTGAAGGCTAGGTAGGAAGAGGCTGCCACGAAGTACAATTGGGGTGGACCCCTGTGCCATTCGTAACCTCCTTGATCAAGTGAGAGGCTTCGTCCTTCTACGCGTGGAGGTCTGATGAACTCCTCTGACCTAGGCTACAAGAATTTCTATGGACGTTTGTTTGCGTGCAGCGGTGGCGTGCTCGTTGCGGTCACTGGGATTGCCAAGATATGGAGTGCGTTTGGGGCAGCCTCCCTATTGCGAAGTATAGATCCTGTTTTTGGGATTCGCTTCCGGCTGCTGCTGCTTGTGGTCGGAGTGGTGGAAATCGTTATCGCGTTCGCGTGCTTGTCGGCGAGCGGGGTCAGGCTGCCAGCGATATTACTTGCGTGGGTTTCCACCATGTTTTTGGTCTACCGCGTCGGCTTGTGGTCAGTCCATTGGGAGCATGCGTGCCCATGTCTGGGCCAGCTTACGGATGCACTCCCCATGTCGGCACGCACGGTAGACGCACTGGTGAAAGCAACACTGGCATATCTGCTAATTGGCAGCTACGCATTGCTGTTCTGGCTGGGGCGGGCCGAGCAGGCTGGGGAGGCTGGCTCGGTTGCTCCGGCTAGGAGCGAGTGAACGGGGGTCCCATAATCGAATGGATCAGCGGCCTCCGGTCGTCCTGCGAGGAAAGCGTGAGACACCCGCCGTGATCGGAAATGCGCTCGTGGTAATGTTACTGTATCTCCAGGTGCTTTCGACGCGCAGTTCACGGCCTTGCTGGAGTATTTGCAGCGTCAGAAGT
>JBAXTC010000474.1:0-6264 GCA_037130375.1 Verrucomicrobiota bacterium
TTATGGGAAGCACGGACCCATTTCAGATCGCCCACCAGATGGGGCTGCAGAATGAAGTGTTTGAAAGCGGGGCGTTCCGGATCGTAATTGATGCCGGCGAGAGCCTGATAGAACCAGGCGCCGAGGTTGCCGGCAAGAATCAACTGGCTTTCACCGTTCATTCCGGGATCACGTGTGTCCTGGTCCCATCGCTCCCAAACCGAAGTGCCGCCTTTGGCGACCATATAGCCCCAACTGGGGCGTGTGGTGCGGGTGGCGACCTGGAAGGCCGCTTCGGTTTGCCCACACTCCGTGAGCGTCTGCATGAACCATTGCATTCCGACCAGCCCTACCGAGAGATGACCTTGCTGTTCGACCAGAATGTTCTCGACCAAATGTGAAACCACCTCAACTCGATACTCCGCCGGCACGAGGCCAAACTTGAGCGGGAGGATGTAAGAACATTGGGTCTTGCCCGTGAATGTCTTCGTCGCGGGGTCGAAAAACCGTTTCACGAAGCCCCCTTTCACATGGTCCGCCAACTGAGCAAAGGACTTCGCATCTTCGCCCTTTCCGAGCAAATTCGCCATCCGTTCGAGCAGGCGGCAATTGTGATAGAAGTAAGCGGTACACATCAGAGCGCGCGAAGTGGCGCCGTGGTCAGGGCCGCGCGCATCCATGCTCGCCGCGTCCACCCAGTCCCCATAGTTGCCGTTATCGAACGTAAAACTATCGCGCAAATTGGTTTTCCTCTGAAACTCGAGCCAGCGCTTTGCCATATCATAGTTGTCCGCCAGGATGCGCCGGTCGCCATAGAAGTTGTAAAACCACTCCGGCAAGATCGTAACCACACTGGGCCAAATCACATCGCTGCTATAGAAGGGCCAGATCGACCCGGCATCCGAAATGTTGCCGTCCGCGCGTTGGTCAATGCGGGTTTCGCCCATGAAACTCGAATAATAGGCCGCCACGTTGAACAGTTGGGCTTCGCTCTCAGAGGTCTTGGCCGGATGCCCAAGCCACGCCTGCCGTTCATCACGATCGGGGTCGAGCGGCACACTGCGCTCCTGCATTCGTGTGCTGCGCAGGACGTTGGCGTAGATTCGGTTTAACAATTCGTTCGAACAAGCGAACTCCCCGGCTCGTTCCATGTCGGTGTGTACCACCAGCAGTTCAAAGTTCTCCCGGCTCGGCACTCCCGGAAAGCCGGTCACCTCAGCATAATGCGTCCCCTGACCCCGAAAGCGCGGCGACCAGTCCTCCTCGCCACGGCCACGCAAAATGTAGGTGTCGGTCGAACGCGCGCTGCGGTTGTCTTCCATCTTGATGGTGCCGTCGGAGTTTTTCGTAAACGAAGTGCGCAATTGCACGCGGGTGCCGGCAGGGCCATGCACTTTCAGCCGCACCATCCCGTAGAGATTCTGGCCAAAGTCCACGAGGCACACGCCGGGTTTGGGATTGGTAATCGCCACGGGCTCGATCCGTTCGGTCACGCGCATCGGTTCCAGCATCTGCGCCACGAGCTTGCCTCCTGGGGAGGAGACCATTTGCGCTGGACGCCATTGGGTTTCGTCAAAGCCGGTCTGCGACCAACCCGCTTGTTCCCGCCGCGCGTCGTATTCTTCACCGTCAAATTCGTTATTCGACCGGATCGGGCCAGCGGTGGTGATCTTCCACTGTTCATCACTGGTAAAATCTTCCGCCGAGCCATCGGCATGTTCGATATGCAACTGAAACAGCAGCTTTGGGTAGCCGAAGGTCTTCGTCAGCGTCGGCACCCGGATGCGCGGGGCGAAGAAGCGCCCGTTTCCGAGCCACACCCCGACAGCGTTTGTGCCGGGCCGGAGATACTTGGTGACGTCGAAAGTCACGTACATAGCCCGCTTGTCATAACAGGTCAGAGCCGGGTCCATGACATGGTCGCCGACCTTGCGGCCGTTGAGAAAGCAATCGAAGAAACCCAGTCCGCAGATGTAGGCGGTGGCGCGAGTAACCGGTTTGGCCAGCGCGAACTCGCGGCGCAGCATTCGCGCCGGCAGCCGCCGGTGCTCGTCGGTATCCACCGCCCCCCAGGGAGCGATGCCGGCGGGACCAGCCACTTGCGCGGCGACCCATGCCTGATCGTCGAAATCCAGACTCCGCCAGCGATCATCTGCTTCCTTGGCGACAAGCCAGTTTGCGCCGCTCTTGACGACGATCGGTTCGCCATCAGCGAACTCGACCCGAAATTCCGCCAGCAACCCGGCGGGATTTATCGGGGGCTGGGGATCGTTCGTCACTTGAACTGCCAGCACGTTGGTGCCAGGGACCAGCCACCTGGTGATGTCCATCTCGGTTGCCAGCGGAAGGCCAACCCCATCCACGACCTTCGAACCATTTACCGAGAGGATGAACCGATTATCCGCCAGCACAAACACGGTGGCCACACGTATCGTGCGGCCAGCGGGGATCACAAGTTTGTGTCGGAAATATCGCGTTCCGGCCGGGACGCCCACGGCGGGATTGCCCTCGGGAAACCAGATCCAGTCGCAGCCACGAAACGCCGGCTGCGTCTCCTCGCCGCCATCCAAGCCAATCCATTTGGCCTTCCAATCTTCCGGGTTTAGCAACCCCATAGACCACCGGGCGGGTTCGCTCCACGAGGAAGGTTGGCCAGCCTCGTCCCATACTCGCACCTTCCACCAGCAGAATTGTTGCGACACGAGTGGTTGACCGGCATAGGCAACGTGAAGCGAATCATCAGACAGAACCTTTCTCGAGTCCCAAAGATCACCCTGGTCGTGGCGGAGAACTCCTTCGCTGGTCGCAACGAGCACTTGATAAGCCGTCTGACCTTTACCCCGGGACGATGACTTCGAGGACTCCAGTCGCCAGCTTAACGACGGTTTCGATACGTCGGTGCCAAGCGGGTTTTTCAGATATCCGCAGCGCAGATCCACGGGTGACAGCTTCGATTTCCCAATCGCGACTGTCGGGAAGCCGGCGCAGGCCGCCGCGATGATTGCGCCGAACACAGCCAAGCAGCAGCGCTTCCGGCCCATCTGCACTCGCAGCGCGCGGTTCTCCTCCAACTCACATCCATTACGCTGCTGTCGCGTACAGTTCATCCGGCCGACGCCCCCAACCAACAACAATTGCCACGGTTGCATGGCACAGATACTCCCTGATTCTAGAGAAAAAGCCAACCCGGAATCCCTAGTGGATGCTGAGTGCTGAACCGTCCGCTGCACCATGTTCAGGGCCAGAGTGGTGGCCGGGCTATACCCCGACATGCCCAGGGTGGTTTCAAGAAATCGTAGCCGCCGACGGCAGTCGGCGCTAACACTCCGATAATCGAGGAAAAGTGCGCCGACTGCCGTCGGCGGCTACGATTTTGCAGGTTCTTGAATCTGCCCTGCGACATGCCTGAGTGAGGGCTCGATGCCCTGCTACTTATCCGAGCAAAATGACTGCTGGCGGCACCACCCCGCCGCTTGTTATTCCATCCCTTCCGCGTAATACTGCGCTCGTTGGCTTCGGCGGGCGCCGCGGTTGGCGCCGCACCGGGCCTAATATTCGTTACCGCTAAGAAAACCAGAACCTGATTATGGCTACAGAATCCATCAAGGACTCGGCGATGCCGCGCCGACAATTCCTGAAACTATCCGCCGCGACCGTTGGCGCCGTCGGCAGTCTGGGTGCCGCGACGGCTGCCGAATCCGGAAGTGAACGCAGCGAAGCCCCGGCGGGCGTCAGAGTGTCGCGCACCCGGGTCCGACGCGCCCGGCGGCCTTACGACGGCGATTACTCCGGCGAGCATTTGAACCAGGTGGCGTTTCCGCTCGGCGGCATCGGGGCCGGGATGATCTGCCTCGAAGGGACGGGCGCGCTCTCGCATGTCTCGCTGCGCAATCGCCCCGAGGTTTTCAACGAGCCTTGCATCTTCGCCGCGATTTCGGTTAAGGGCCAGCGACCGGTGGCGCGCGTGCTTGAAGGCCCGGTGCCCGCCCGGAAGCTCTTCGGCACGCCCGGCGCCGGCAATGGCGCGGCGGGCAGCAGCTTCGGCCTCCCTCGCTTTGCCAACGCAGTTTTCAAAGCCCGCTTCCCCTTCGGCACGGTTGTCCTCTCGGACCACGAGGTTCCGCTCAACATCGAGATTACCGGCTGGAGTCCGTTCGAGCCCGGTGATCCGGACAATTCCAGCCTCCCGGTCGCCGCGCTGGAATACCGGTTCACCAACCGGAGCAAGGCGCCACTCGATACTGTGTTCTCCTTCAATGCCAAGAACTTCATGGCCATCGGCAAGAATGGCGCGGGAGCGGTGCGCCCGGTTGCCGGCGGGTTTATTCTCTGGGGTGCGGGCTCAAAAGATCAGCCCTGGGAAGAAGGCGCTTTCTCGGCGACCGTTTCCGACCCCGCAGCCAGGGTCAACCATGCCTGGTTCCGAGGCGGATGGTGGGACGCGCTCACCCTGGCCTGGAATGATGTCGCCGCCGGGGCCTGTTTCGACCGCGCGCCACTGACCGACGGCGGCCCCAGCCCCGGCGCGAGCTTGTTCGTCCCGCTCTCGATCCCTCCCGGCGCATCGAAGAGCGTCGTCCTGCGCCTGGCCTGGTTTGTCGGCGAGACCAACCTTCAGGTCGGCAAAGCTCTCGCCGGCCTTAAACCGGATCCAACCCAGCCGACAAGTTATCGTCCCTGGTATGCCGACCGGTTCACCGACATCAACGGAGTCACCTTCCACTGGCGTGATCATTACGACGACCTGCGCCAGAAAACGGGCCGCTTCAGCAATTGCTTCCACGACTCCACCTTGCCTCCCGAGGTCATTGAAGCCGTCGCCGCGAATCTCACTATCCTCAAGTCCCCCACGGTGATGCGCCAGGCTGACGGCAGACTTTGGGCATGGGAAGGCTGCGGCGACAATGCCGGTTGCTGTCACGGCTCCTGCACGCATGTCTGGAACTACGCCCAAGCCATCCCGCACCTCTTCCCCGGCCTCGAACGCACCTTGCGTGAAACTGAGTTCGGCCCGTCGCAAAACGAGTCCGGCCACCAGCAATTCCGCAGCGCCCTGCCGATCCGGCCAGTCGAGCACGACTTCCATGCCGCCGCCGACGGCCAGCTTGGCGGCATCATGAAGGTCTTCCGCGAATGGCGCATCAGTGGCGACACCGAATGGCTGCGCGCGCTCTGGCTCAAGGTTAAGCGCAGCCTCGATTACTGCATCGAAACGTGGGATCCAGGCCATAAAGGCGTCGTCGAAGAACCGCATCACAACACCTACGACATCGAGTTCTGGGGGCCGGACGGCATGTGTACCAGCTTCTATCTCGGCGCGCTGCAGGCCGCGGTTATCATGGGCCAGGCTCTCGGCGACGCGGTCCCGCTTTACGCCGAGCTTCTGGCCAGCGGTATTCGCAAGGCCGAATCCGACCTCTTCAATGGTGAATACTTCTTCCAGCGCATCGAGTGGAAGAACCTGCGCGCCAGGAATCCGCAGGAAAACAAGAGCATGGTTGGCAGTTACTCGCCGGAAGCCCTGGCCATTTTTGAGAAAGAAGGGCCCAAATACCAATATGGCCAGGGCTGCCTGGCCGATGGCGTGCTCGGTTCCTGGCTCGCGCTGGTCTGCGGCGTCGGCCAGGTGCTTGCGGCCCCGAAAGTTGCCAGCCATCTCCAGGCCGTCCACAAATATAATCTGAAACATGACCTCTCCGACTTCGCCAATCCGCAGCGCCCCTCCTACGCCTGCGGCGCTGAAGGCGGCTTGCTCCTCTGCACCTGGCCCAAAGGCGGCGAGCTATCCCTGCCCTTTGTTTACTCCAACGAAGTCTGGACCGGCATCGAATACCAGGTCGCCTCCCACTTGATGCGGATGGGCCGGGTCAAGGAAGGACTGGACATCGTTCGCACTTGCCGCGACCGCTACGACGGCTGCGTTCGCAACCCCTTCAACGAATACGAATGCGGCCACTGGTATGCGCGCGCGATGTCCTCCTACGCGCTCTTGTTCGGCTTGAGCGGCGCGCGCTATGACGGCGTGGACAAGATTCTCCACCTCGAACCGGCCATCAAAGGCGATTTCCGCAGCTTCTTTTCCACCGCCAACGGCTACGGCACCGTCGGTGTCCGGAAAGGCAAACCCTTCTACGAGCCGAAAGCCGGCGCCCTCGATATCCGCCAAATCAAGTACACCGCTGCGTAACCGCAGAGTGTCCACCCCGATGCCGCTAACCGAAATCCAGCCAGACCTGCTCACACGAATCCGGCCATTGGCCGATGCCGTTACGGTACATTATACAT
>JBAXTC010000475.1:0-6260 GCA_037130375.1 Verrucomicrobiota bacterium
CCGAACACGGCGGACTCACCCGCGTGAACGAAGACGGCTACCTTGCCGGCCCGCCGGAATTGATTGTCGAAGTGGCGGCCAGTTCCGCCTCGATTGACCTGCGGGACAAACGGCGGGCCTACTGCCGCAACGGCGTGCGGGAATACCTGGTCTGGCTGGTGACCGAAGCGCGCATGGAATGGTTCTGCCTGGAAGACGACGACTACCGTCCGCAATTGCCGGACGCGCAAGGCGTGCTGCACAGCCGCGTCTTCCCCGGCCTCCGCCTGCCCGTCGCCCCGCTCTTGACCGGCGACACCGCCAAAGTCCTGGCGGCATTGACGGACACCGATTTGGAAGCGGCAAAGGGTGGATAGGCTATGGAAAGATCGAAAAGAAGCCTATGAGCGGTAGCGCTAAGGTAAATGTAGCCACCGCTACTAAGCTAAATTAAGCCACCTTCCGCGCGAGAAGCGGGTCGCCAACGTCAAGGGCACATTGTGGTGTTCATGGATGGCCCAGGAACTCATCGCCCTGGCCTGTGCCTTGGAAACCGAGCTGGATGGCTGAGCCCGGCTTCAAACGCACGGGCCCCAGGGTAATGAAGGAAGGGGTTCTCGGGAGGGTTAGCGGCGCACACCCACCAACCCAGCTTCATGGATTGCCTCGGCTAAGATTACACCAGCCACGCCTTTCGGAAAGCCGCCCCCGAATTGGGCCAGCAATTGTCATTTTGGATTCTTCCCAGATGAAACCTGGATTGGAGCGCGGATATTCTTGTTCTTGTCCAATGCCGAAAAGATGCGCACCCGCGCGATGCGTTTTCGATTTCACTCTTGCGCCAGTCTGCTCTTGGCCCATTCTTAGCGCAATGGTTGAACAGAAGATTTCAGAGGTGCTGGCCAAGCCGGATGTGGCGTTGGAGATGACGCTGCGCCCCTCGCTATTTTCTGAGTTCACCGGCCAGGCCAAGGTCAAAGAGCGCCTGGAAATCACCGTGGCCGCCGCCAAACAGCGTAAGGAAGCCATCGACCACGTTTTGCTCAACGGACCGCCCGGCCTCGGCAAAACCACTTTGGCGCACATTCTTGCCAAGGCCATGGGCGCCAACCTCAAGAGCACCAGCGGCCCGACCATCGAGAAGGCCGGTGACCTCGCCGGGCTGCTAACCAACCTCGAAGAAGGCGATGTTCTGTTCATTGATGAAATTCATCGCCTCCAGAAAACCATCGAGGAATACCTCTACCCGGCGATGGAGGACTTCAAACTGGACATCATCATCGACCAGGGCCCGAACGCCCGCAGCGTCCGGCTTAATCTGCCTCGTTTTACCCTCATCGGCGCCACCACCCGCAGCGGCCTGCTCACCGCGCCGTTGCTGACGCGTTTTCCAATTCGCGAGCGGCTGGACTACTACCAGGCCGACCAACTCCAGACGATCGTGATCCGCTCGGCCCGTTTGTTGAACGTCGAGATTGAGGACCAAGGCGCGCGGTAGGTCGCCCGCCGCAGCCGCGGCACGCCGCGCATCGCCAATAACCTTCTTCGCCGCGTGCGCGATTACGCACAGGTGAGGCACGAAGGCCGCATTACGGCTGAGGTGGCCGATAAAGCGCTGGTGATGCTCGAAATTGACGAAAATGGCCTTGATGAAATGGACAAGCGCATCCTCGAGACGGTGATTGTGAAATTTGGTGGTGGTCCGGTTGGCATCAGCTCGATAGCGGTAGCCGTGGGCGAGGAACCTGACACGCTGGAAGAGGTTTATGAGCCTTACCTCATCATGGAGGGCTACCTCAAGCGCACGCCCCAGGGGCGCGTCGCTACGGAATTGAGCTACAAAAAACTCGGCATGAAGGCCAGCCTGCAGAGACAACCCGGCTTGTTCTGAACGCCGCTGGTCAGAAACCCTCGGCAATGGCTTTCCGCAGGTAGGCCGCGTAAAAGCGGGATATGGGGCGGAGCGCCCACTTCCGGGTCGAGTGCTCCAAGGCGGTGAAAACCCCCACGAACTCCGTTTCGCTCAGCACGTAACAGCCCAGAAGCAGGGCGGCTGCCTGCCAGATGAAATCGTGGACATCGCCGAGACTTCTGCCGTCAGGCCGCCGGCGGAACATCGAGTATATCTCTTCCATCTCCTGGTCGCTCCGGTCGCCTTTAACGTCGCAGAGAGTCAGGAAATGCTTTTCGATAAAGAAAAAGTGCGGAGTGTATTCCGGTGGGTAGTGGTCCATATCGGGCGGTGACGGTTGACTGCCGCGGAACAGTTCGCGAAGGGACGGCACCGGCCACTCGATAGCTTTGTTCCCGTCGGTCACATAGACTAAGTGCCTGTCCTTAATACGGATATGGCCCTGCGCGTCGGCTGACAGCGCCACGGTGAGCTTTTCGGGATCCAAGCCTGCGCTTTGGACGAGTTGCTGGAGCGAAGGCAGGAGGTGAAGATGGGGCGGCATCGAATCGTCGGCTGCGGACGCCTCGTTGTCGGTCGGGGAAGGAGGGGCTTGTCCGGTCAGGAGCCAATTGGCAGCACCAGCCACGATTTCTTCCTCATTCCCAACTTGCTCCAGCAGGGTTCGGATGAAAACATCTTCTTTGCGGTTGGACGTCCTGCGGACAGGATTCAGGGCCAGCTCCCGAAACGGCTCGGGTGAAGCTCGCAGTGTCTGGGCCACTAAACACGCGAGATCTTCGGTGAGATCCGGTCTGTTTGTTGTTCGTCCCTCCAGCAGATGCTGGACCAGCAAAGACGCATGAATCAAAGCGACTGGGAAATCGTCTGCGCCCACAGCGAAGCTAAACAGGTGATGCCGCGCCTCGACGTCTCCGGGGTCCAGACCCAAGGCCCTGTTGTACCACTCGATGGCTTTGGATTGTTGACCGCAGCGCCGGAGCAGGTTGCCGAGTCGCGTGCAAAGAAAAGCGTTGCCCGGTTCCTTTTCAATGAGCTGCAGCAGATGTTCCTCGCCCATCGCCGGCGTTTGAACATAGGTGCCGTCGAACAAAACGGGCTTCCCAAAAACAACGCGCTGAAACGTCTTATCTGCGTTGGCGCGCAGCAGCAGTTTCGTCATCTTTATGTAATCGGCAACCTTCCACGGCCCGGCGCTGCTGCAGTTCGAACACCGAAAATAGTTAGTGAAAGCATGCCTCCGTTTCGTGGTTTTCTCTTCGCCCACCTCGTGGTAAAAGATCGTGCCCACGTCGTAAACGGCCTCCTGGTCGCACTGGCGGCAGCGCAGTGCAAGCTTCTGCGAAATGCGAGGCAGTTCATCAGCCGTACCGTAAGTCATCGGGCTCTCGGGCATACGTAAAGTAAAATGTTCGTCAACGGATAATGGCGCACAACCCAGTTTCCGACAAGAGATGCGACCCGGCAAGAGCATAGTTTCAGACGCAAGGTTTTTCTTTACCCAGGCCGCGATCTTGCTACGTTATGCCCCGGTTGCCGTCGGAATTGATGGCCATAGTTAAGAACTAGAAGTTGTAAATGTATGAATTCGTCGCGTAAAATCGCTTCTCCTGGAAGCGCCCCCAGATTCCAGTCCGGTCGCTCCAATTGCTCGGGGTTTACCCTTATTGAACTGCTGGTCGTTATCGCCATTATTGCAGTTCTCGCAGCCATGCTTTTGCCCGCGCTGGCCAAGGCCAAGACGAAGAGCCAGGGCATCTCGTGCATGAACAACACCAAACAACTCACACTGGCGTGGCGAATGTACGCTGACGATTTCAATGACGTAGTGCTCGGCTGCCAGGATGGCCTGCCGCATAAGCGGATGAACTGGATCACCGGCGCGCTGAGCTTCAGTGCTGATGCGGTCAATTGGGACATTAACCACGACATTACGACCAGCCCGATGTGGACCTATGGCGGTAAGAGCGCAGCCATTTACAAGTGCCCAGCCGATCGGGCAACTGTGACCGTCGGGACAGTGCGGAAGCCTCGGGTTCGCAGCAATTCGATGAGCCAGGTCTTTGCTTTTGGCGAATGGCTCAATGCGGATCGGAATAGGGGTCAAACGGCTTGGCGCGTCTATGAGAAAATAGGAACCATCGCCAACCCAGTCAAAACGTTCGTCTTCGTGGACGAACATCCGGACAGCATTAATGACGCCGCCTTTGCAACCCAGTGCTTGAACAACCAAATGTCCGACAGGGGCCCCGGGCGGATCATCGACTTTCCGGCCAACTACCATAATCGAGCTTGCGGGTTCTCCTTTGCCGACGGCCATTCGGAAATCCACAAATGGAGAGGTGATCAAATTGGAACCGCGCCGATCACTTTCACGGCAACCCTGCCATTGAACGTTGCCACTGCATCCGCCCGGGATTTTCAGGATGCGCAGTGGCTGGCCGAGAACTCGACGATTCGTCGCTGATGCCTGCCTGCTGTTTTTAGAGGCCTTGCGAACAACCGGTCCACGGCGCACAGACGATCCAAATCAGCAAGCCGATCGCGGCATAAACCAAGGCCTTGCTGGTTGCATCGCGCAGAATCCACCACGTCCGTGCGCCGTCCGAGACGCATGAAAACGGCGTGAGCGGGATGAAATGGAGCCAACGGTCAGAATTGGACAAGAATCACCAATTCAGGGTGGAGAGGCCTGCCGAAACCGCATTGACAAGCCGGTGACAAAGTGGCACCATCTAGGCATGGAACATGTATTGGAAGAGCCGCGCAAGCGGATTACGGCCCGCGTTTCGGATACCGTGCGCGTGACGCTGGAACAGGCGGCGGAGCTCTTGGGCGCGACCGTCAATCAATTCGTGGTACAAACGGCGTATCAGGAAGCGCAACGGGTGATCGAGCGGGAATCGGTCATTCGGCTGTCTCAGAGAGACGCCCGGAAGGTGCTTTCCCTGCTGGACAATCCACCCAAACCCAACAAGCGCCTCAAGGACGCGCTAAAATTGTTCAAAGGCACGGTACGTGCGTGAAATCGAACTGCTGGCGAAGTCGCACGACCGGGACGGATTCGACTGCGGGAGTGAACCGCTCAATCTGTTTCTCAAGCAGACCGCGCGTCAACACGCGGCGCGGGGAATTTCACGGACATTCGTTTTGGTCGAGGAAGGGGCTTCCGAACCCAAGCCTATCCTGGGATTCTTCTCTCTCAATCTTTGTCAGATAAAGTCGGAGTCCCTCTTCGCGGAAGAAGCGAAGAAACTGCCGCAAGATGTGTCCGCTATCAGACTTGGCCGGTTGGCCGTCGCCAGGACATATCAGCGGCAAGGCATTGGGAAAGTCCTGCTGGCTGCGGCAATGGGGAAGTTCATTGAGATTTTCAACACGGCTGGCAGGATTGGCGTTTTCGTGGATGCGAAAGACCAAGAAGCCAAACACTATTACGAGCAATTTGGTTTTGTTGCCCTGCCGTCAAACGAACTGGAACTGTTCCTGCCGGTAAGGACGATTCAAGACGCAGCAACATCACGGTGATGGCGGGGGCCGGGTCGTTAATGGTTTCACTGACAGTGGCCATTCCGACCGGCGCAACTTCCTGATCTTCAACGAGATGAAAATGGAGCCAACGGTCAGAATTGAACTGACGACCCGCGCTTTACGAAAGCGCTGCTCTACCAACTGAGCTACGTTGGCTAACGCCTTTATTTACAGGCATATCCAGCCATATTAACACTCTGCTAAATTGACTGCGTGACGTTTACGTGACACTGGCGACATCTTTATGACTCGCAAGAAAGTCGCCAAAGCCAAGCGCAAACGCTCATGACCCAATGTTTATACGCGCATTCACCGCAGCGGTCAAGCTAGCTATGTCGTTGATATTGGTCTTATCAACGGAATGCGCGAGCGCCCTTCGTTTAAGACCAAAGCTGAGGCCGACACATTCGCTGAACTCAAACGAACCGAGCGCCAGAACCAAGGCACTTCAGCTCTCGCTCTGCCACAGGCCATTAAGGTCGATGCCGCCAAAGCCAGCACCTTGTTGATGCCACACAATATCAGCCTGGAGGAAGCTGCCAAGTATTATCTCAAACACGTCATTGCCTACCGAAATGCACCCACCGAAATGCGCCCACCGTCAACCAAATCGTTGAGCGCATGATTGCGGATGCCGAGAAGAATGATCGCCGTGACCGAACGGTTAAAGACCTCAAGAGCCGCCTCGGTGCTTTTGCTGAGGTTTTTCCTGACCGGCGGATGAGCGAGTTGGCTGTGGAGTAGATCAGGGCGTGGATTGACGAAAATGAGGATTGGTCAGCCCGGGCGGATTCAAGAACCTGCAAAATCGTAGCCGCCGACGGCAGTCGGCGCACTT
>JBAXTC010000476.1:0-6254 GCA_037130375.1 Verrucomicrobiota bacterium
GTGATTAGCGATTTGGCAAGCGGCGTTCGTGATGTGGTTGATGCAAGCAATGGCATCCTGGTTCCGATAAACGATGTGGAAGGCTACGCGCAGGCCATCATTCACCTGCACCATCATCGTAGTGAACTGGCGGCCAAATCCGCAGCCGCGCACGCGCGGGTTCAGGCGGAGTTTTCCGTAGCAGCCATGACGGATCGTTGGTTGCGGGTCTTGTTCCAGGCTCAAATACAGAAAGCTTCCTGGCCTTCACGCCAGCATATTCGCCCACCAAAGGACTTGTCAAAGCACCCGTGTTTCTGGCCAGCCTGGCGTCCATTGCGCCGTCTGGTGAAAGCAATCGCCCCTTCAAAGCATTGAGCATCAGCGCCCGCTTGTTTCCACCGTGCCCACCACTTGCACGAGGACGCTTCCGGCCTGGCCGGAGTCTGGTCCGACCAATTCAGAAAAGGCCCGGCGCAACGCGCCGCGCGGAATGTAACTCGAAAATGCCTTGTCTGCCCCTTGGCGGGGCGGTACCATCGGTGCCATGAACTTACTTGGTTTGGGTTGCGCCACGGCCCCGATTATCCGCTGTTGCCGCTCAGGGCGGCCGCCTGCGGTCGCCACGCGCCGCGCAGAGGCTCCGAGAGCCAAAGCGCGCCGGGTGAAGGACTATAGCCGTCGCGGCCGCGCTCCCAATCGAGTTCGCAATCAGGGAACATCTTGCTCCACCGCCATTGGCGAGCTTGCCGCCGAACCAACGATCACGGCGCGCTCGGCTAAACCGCCAATGCGGCAGGGCATAGCTTGGTTGTATGACAATTAAACAAACTATCAAACATCTCGCTTGGAAAGCAGGTTTCGACATTGTTCGTCGTGACACCAATCCACCGCGGGACCCGATCGTCGATCTGTCAGAGGAGGACCGGAGAATTATCGCAGCCGTGCGCCCCTTTACGATGACCAGCGTGGAGCGGATTGCGGCTCTGCTCGATGCGACACGTCATATCGTCTCAAACAAGGTTCACGGCGCGATCGTCGAGTGTGGCGTATGGCGTGGAGGCAGCACTATGGCCGCGCTTCTCACGCTCAAGTCACTCCCAGAGACGGATCGGTACATATACCTATACGACACCTTCGAAGGTATGTCAGAGCCGACCGACAAGGACTTGAGTTGTGAGGGCATGTCCGCCGCGGAAGAATTAGGAAGAACCCCGCGGGGAACAGGCCGTTGGTGCTATGCCTCGCTGGAGGACGTCAAGGCCAATGTGTATTCGACGGGCTACCCTCAATCCAATATCCATTTTATCCGGGGAAAAGTCGAAGAAACAATTCCTGGTACGCTGCCGGGTCCAATCGCTTTGCTGAGGCTGGACACGGATTGGTACGAATCCACCAAGCACGAATTGGAATACTTGTTTCCGCTCCTGGACCCCAAAGGCGTGCTGATCGTCGATGATTACGGGCATTGGGCCGGTGCGCGCACAGCCGTAGATGAGTTCTTTCGACCGCGGCGGAGCCAGTATTTTTTCCACCGCATCGACTACACCGGTCGGTTGATCCTCCGCACATCCGCTTGAATGTCCGGTGCCCCCACACATCCGCTGGCCGAGCATCCGCTGGACAAACTTGTCGGCCGGCCGGCATGCTCCTTGCGCCGGCACGAGCGGACCTACCTGTCCACCGTAATGTTGGAGAACTCCTTGCGCCAGTGCGGGGGCTATATCAAAGGCATTACCCTGGATGTCGGCTGTGGTCTGCGGCCGTACGAGAGAACCTTCTTTGCTGGCGCGAGTCGCTATGTCGGCACGGACTACCTCTCGGATCGTTCGCGGCCGGACGTGGTTTGCTCGGCGCTGGACTTGCCGTTTCCCGGCGGGCAATTTGACACGGTGGTCAGCACGGAGGTTCTGGAGCACGTGCCGGAACCGTTGCGGGCACTCTGTGAAATGCGACGCGTCCTCAAGCCCGGTGGCTTTCTGGTCCTCAGCGCGCCCATGCACTGGCCGAGGCACGAAGTGCCCTTTGACTTCTTCCGCTATCCTTACGACGGGCTGCTTCACCTTGTGAAGTCGAGCGGGCTCGAGTTGGTCAAAATGTTTAATCGTGGCCGCTCCTACGCATTCGTCGGACAGGTTATTCAGCACGTGCAACCCATTGGCGCCCGCCCGGTCAACTGGCTGGTGAACACCTTCTTCCTCTGGTGCGACCGCCACCTCAACCACGATGGAATTACCATGGGATGGACGGTCGTAGCGCGGAAACCGGATCCGCATCGCAACGCCTTGCCCGCGAATGAATGGTGAAGCCTGATATCAAGTTATGAAACAAGAGTCTCCGGCTGCCCGATGTGGAATGAAAGAGGACGACGGCCTCAAGGTTTTGTTGGCAACGTGCGGCGGGTATTGGTTGCTCCAGGTGGCTCAGGCGTATGAAAAACGGGGCGTGCTGGCCGGTCTCTGGCTTGTCGGGAGGAAGAAGCGGATGGTCAATCTTCCTGCCGAGAAAGTTCGCTGTTGTCTGGCCTTTCATCTGGCAATGATGCCTTTCTATTTTTGGGCTCCGCAGATTTGGATCGAGCGCACCTTCTATGCGATTTTGCCCATCTGGAAAGTGTGGTTCCGGGCGCGGCCATTGCCCGCCTGCGACGTCGTCCAGGCAATTACCGGTTTCGCCACGGAACCGTTCGATGAGGCGGATCGGATGGGGGCATTGAAGGTGGCCGATTGCCCGAACAGCCACCCAGTAAGCTACTACGGATTCTGGCAGCGGGAGTGTGACCTTTGGTGTCCCGGGGAGAAAGTACCTATCCCGGAATGGATGTTCGCCCGCATGAATCGGGAGCTGGACCGAGCGGATATGATCATTGTGCAGTCGGAGTTCTGCAAAGAATCCATGGTATATAACGGCATTCCAGCCGAGAAAGTGATGGTCAACCCCATGGGGGTGGACGTGTCGATTTTCAAGCCGAGATCGACCGTGCCAGCGAAGCCGCGGTTTATCTCGGTTGGCACGATATGTCTGCGCAAGGGCCACCAATATCTCTTCCGAGCTTTTGAGATCGTCAAGCGGCGCCTGCCCGCGGCGGAGTTAATCTGCGTCGGCCAATACAAACAGCACTTCCGGAAAGAGAGGACCAAATGGGTCGGAACCTTCACCCATTATCCAAGCTTGTCCCATCCGGAAGTGGCCGCGCTGCTGCGCTCTTGCACCGCCTTTGTCTTCCCTTCGCAGGAGGAGGGGATCGCCCGGGCACAGGTCGAAGCGCTCGCCTGCGGACTACCCGTAGTCGGGACGCATGAGGGCGGCGCCACCACCCTGGTCGAGGATGGGGTGGAAGGGTTTATCGTGCGGGGCCGCGACCCGGCGCACATCGCGGAGGCGATGATACGACTCGCCGAGGACCGCGAGCTGAACCGGCGCATGGGCGAAGCAGCCTATCAAAAAGGGGCGGTTAATAACACGTGGCAAGACTACGGCGACCGCCTTCTGGCCGAGTATCGGAGGCGCTTACGCGCCTCCAAAATCGAACACGGGAAGACTTCAAGCAACATATCGAGATGAGAGTCGCCCTCCTGACCAGCGACAGTCGTGGGTTCTTCTCGGACTATAGGAATCTCGTGCCTGAGTTCGGCACCGCCCCGGAGGCCCTGCTCCAGGGGTGCGCACTTCTACCGGATGTGGAAGTTCACGTTGTCTCGTGCGCTCGCGGGAAAATGATTTCGCCCACGAAGTTGGCTCCAAACGTTTTCTTCCACAGCCTCTGTGTGCCGAAGCTCGGCTGGATGAGCACTGGTTACCAGGGCTGCATCCGGGCCGTCCGGAGCAAGCTCAAAGAACTCCAGCCGGACATCGTCCACGGACAAGGCACGGAGCGTGATTGCGCGATGAGCGCCATTTTCTCCGGCTTTCCGAACGTCGTAACGATTCACGGCAACATGGCGGAGCTGGCGCGGCTGTTTCGAGCGCCGATTGGCAGCTTCGGGTGGCTGGCGGCCAGACTCGAGAATTTTGCCTTGAGACGCACCGCAGGCGTGCTTTGCAACTCGGAGTACACCGAGCGGCTGGTTGCGCCCCGGGCCCGGCAGGTATGGCGGGTGCCCAACGCGATTCGGGAGCAGTTTTTTGCCCCACCAACAGGGCTGGGCGGCGCAGCCAAGTGTGCGCTGGTAAACGTAGGCCATCCCTGTTCGCGCAAACGCCAACTCGAATTGATCGAGGTTATACGCGACCTGCGCGGGCAGGGCCTGAAGTTTGAATTCCAATTTGTCGGGGACTACCGGCCCACCAGTCCCTACGTGGCCGCCTTCCTTGAGAAAATCAAGCCCCTGGAAAAGGATGGTTTCGTACGCTGCGACGGTTCCAAGACGACGAACGAGCTGATCAGAACCTTCGACGCATCAGCCGCGATGGTTCATTTCCCGAGCGAAGAGTCTTTTGGGCTGGTGGTGGCCGAGGCCCTGGCCCGCGACCTGAAGTTCTTCGGCGCGCGTCTTGGAGGCATCCCTGAGATCACCGTCGGCGCATCCGACGCCGAGCTGTTCGCCGCGGATGACTGGCGCGGGTTGACCTCAGCCATCGCTGCCTGGATTCGCCGCGGTTTTCCCCGCGCCGACGGCTCGGCGCAGTCCATCCGGACACGCTACCACCCCGGTGTCATCGCGCGACGGCACGTGGAAATCTATCAGGAAGTCCTGGGGCGCGCTGCCTGATGAAACCACCAACTTCGGCCACTCCCAGAATAGTGTGTTTGAGCAATGTCATCGAGCAAAGCTACCACGATTTGCGAGGAGAGCAGATCGCTCCATGCTTGAGCTGGGGGAAGCGACGGGATTTGTTCAAGTGCCTGGAAATGGCGAGTGGCAAGGAGGTGGTGGTGCTTTCCCTGCCCCCCCAAAGCTCTCGATCGCCGCGGCGCACGGTGGCTCAAGCCGGTTGAAACTCGATTTGTGACCCATCAGCAGTTTTTCTGCGCCAATTGGGACGCTCCCAAAGTCCGGGTTTCACTGGCATGGTTTTTTTATGCCCGGCACGTTCTGCGGCACACCCGGTCGGGCGATTTGGTGGTCATCGACAATTATGAACTCCTTTATGTGATTGCCGCCTGGCTGCTCCGGCTTTTCCGCCGGGTGACCTGCATGCTGGATTACGAGGACGGGGACAGAGACCATCGCGGATTTCGCAGCGGCACGGCAGCGAGCCGACGTCCGAGAGGTGTCGCGACTCTATTCCCTGGAGGGAACAGTGCCCCGGCTGAGGCGGTTCCTCGAAGAAATCGGATTCCTTGAACAGATTCGCTAAGCCATATCCATGCCGAAGAGAACCACGGATGGCCACGGATGAAAACAGATTCCGAGGGCTGGCTGGCCGCCTTTTCACCCTATACGTTCGGACGGCCCCGGTTTTTTTTGAGCGGAAAGACTTTGGCGGGATTCCCAACGGCGATGTGGCGGGCAGGCACATCCCGGGTGACCACGGCGCCGGCGCCGATTACCGCCCGGTCTCCCACCGTAACTCCCTTCAAGATAATGGCCCGGGCGCCAACGAAAACGCCACGGCCGATCTTCACCGGCTGGGCCCCTGTTACAGGGTCCGTGGCCCATCCCCAGTCGCCGGACGGGAAATGAAAATCGGTGTCCAGAACCAGCGCTCCGGCCCCCATAATCGTCCCCTCGCCGACCTCGATCGAGGCGGCCGCGCACAATACCGTGCCGCTGATGCCCACATTGCGCCTCAAAACCAGTTGCGCTCCTGGCACCAGGGCACGCAGCACGCAAGGCTGAAAAAGCCCCAGCGGATTAGCCCGTAAAGCGCTGTCAACCCCGACCGAATCGCCCAGGACAATCCGACCGCCCCGGGCGATGCTGATGATCGGACGCCCCACAAACTGGCAGGTTCCTTCAAATGCAACCCCCTTCAACCGGGCCTCCCAACGCCACAGCCACGATTGGCTTTCCCGACCTTTTCGCAATAGCAGGCCCAGCATTGCGGCGAAAGTGTGCTGGCTCATGATGGTCCGAACCTACCAAACGGCGTCTTCGGCAAACAAGACAATTCAGCCACCCGCCGGTAGGCGGCCAGGAACCCATCGGCCATCCTGCTGGGGGACAGATACTCGCGCATCTGCTGGAGCGTCTCTGGCGCAACCTTGCCTTGGCGGAACAGCGGATGGGCGGCGGCGGCGCGAACAGCCTCGACCAGGGCATCGAGGTTCCCGGCCGGAAACACCAATCCATTCTTGCCGGGCACTACATAATCCATAACCCCGCCCACCG
>JBAXTC010000477.1:0-6237 GCA_037130375.1 Verrucomicrobiota bacterium
TGAACCTTGAACCTTGAACCCTGAACCCTGAACCCTGAACCCTGAACCCTGAACCATGAACCCTAAACCTTGAACCTTGAACCCTGAACCTTGAACCCTGAACCTTGAACTTGAACCTTGAACCGTTGAACTTTGAACCCTGAACCTTGAACCTTGAACTTGAACCCTGAACCCTGAACTTGAACTTGAACTTTGAACCGTTGAACTTTGAACGCGGCCGGGTCCGAAAGCAGAACCACGGGAGGTCCGCCATTACGGTTCGGAGGGAGGGGCAAGGCTAAAACCCTTGTTGCTACCCCTATCATTGGCGTCCGCACTCGACGGCGATGCCCGGGTACTTCGGCATGACTGTGTCTGGCGAGAGGATTCTCCCGGCGAGAACCTTTGCTTTGCCGTGGCGAGAATGAAGCGGTCGGCAGGATCGTTATGAATCGCCGGCAGCATTTCCGCCGCATGAGCGATGGCCAGTGTGATCGGCTCGCAGGTGACCCGGTGCTGGGTGAGGCCCTTGTGAAACCATTCCTCCAGCCCGTTCGGCGCGTGAATGGAAATCTTGCCCTTGCGCACGAGGCGATGGATTTCTGTGACCGTGATAGCGGACAGATGAAGGGAGTTGTTGGCGTCGCCCATCGCAGCCAGCGCTGGGTCGGAGAGCTTGGTTTGGTCGTCCACCAGCCAGAAATAGGTGCAGGTATCCAAGACGTATTTCATGCGGCTGGCACGCGCCAGCGGAGGTCAATTGGGGTGCTTTTACCGGCCGGCGAGATCGCCCCACTCCTCCGGCGGCAGCGGTTGGACAAGCGCCGCCGGGTCGTGCGTCACGGTGGAACCGATCAAGTTAGGGTGCCGGGTAAGTTGGGCGCGACTGGAGGCCAGGGGCACCAATTTCACCGCTGGGTGGTCTGGCTCGCGCGCGATGAAGACCTCCTCGCCCGCTTCTGCCTGGGCAATGATTTGGGCGAGTTTCGTTTGTGCTTCCGCAACCGTGATGGTCATGCCACTAGCTTAACAGTTTCGGGGAGAAATGCAACGCGGATTCGGAGTTTGAGGCTTTTGGAGGTGCCCATTTACAGGCGGGCGGGCAATCCACTTGATGGGCAGGGTGGTTTCCTTCCTCACCCGTGCTGCCATCGCCAGTTTGCCTGAATCATTCTTCAGTCCACGCCCGCCAGATCAGCGGCGGCGATCTTTCCGACCCTGCCGCGGGAGAGTGACGTTACGGTGCTGAGCCGGTGTTATCGCGGTGTTGCTCTCGTGTAGCGTGTAGCGAGTTGCAATACCTGTGCTTGAGATTCGCTCTGCGTTACGGTAAGACCAACGCATGAACTATCAGGCCACCATCACCATCGAGCCGGGCAAGCGCGGCGGGCGTCCCTGCATCCGCCACATGCGCATCGCGGTGGCCGACGTCCTGAGCTGGCTCGCCGCTGGCATGACCCATCAAGCCATCATCGCCGACTACCCAGAACTCACCGAGGACGACATACTCGCCTGCCTCGCCTATGCCGCCGACCGTGAGCGTCGCATCCTGACAGCCGCATGAAGCTGTTGTTCGACCAGAACCTCAGCTTCAAACTCTGTCAGGCCTTGGCCGACATCTTCCCCGATTCCAACCAGGTGCTCTTGCTTGGCCTGGCCGAGGCTGATGACCGCGTACTATGGCAACACGCCAAAGCTAACGCCTTTGTTCTGGTGACCCAGGATTCGGATTTTGCCGACATGGCCGTCCTGTATGGCGCGCCTCCCAAAGTCATCTGGCTTCGCTGTGGCAACCAGCCCACCCAAACCGTCGAGAAACTTCTCCGCGACCTCGCCCAAAGCATCACTGCCTTTGAGCAGGACACCACCGCCACCTGCCTGGAAATCCTCTGACATCAGGATTCTCCCCTTCTTTCAAATAGCCACCACAGGGGTGAATTGAGGCCCCCGAAAAAGGGGGCAAACCGGAGGGTGGAACTGGAGTTGAGCGCATCGTGCGCGGCATGGACCAGAGACGACAAACTCCCCGCTAACCGCAGGCACCATCCAGACTGTGCGGACCAACCTCCGGTTTTTTAAGGAGGAGTTGCTGTTGTGTTAATATTGAGCATTCATGCCATCTTCAATTCTTGCCGATTATGCCTGCGAGGTGCTAGATTCCAGCCATGAGCAGCATTGCTGAAATTGAAGACGCCATAGAAAAGCTGCCCGCTCCGCAGGTAGATGAACTGGCTTGCTGGCTGGAAACGCTTCGGGTCAAGCGGGGTACGCCCCCACCGGTTGAAAGCTGGCTGCAACGCGCACGTGGGGCCGCGCGCTCTGGCGAAACGACAGCAAAGGTGATGGCCCTTACCCGGGGTGAGGAGTGAAACTTTTCGATACCAACGTGTTGCTGGACATCGCGACCGCCGACCCTACATGGCTCGCGTGGTCGGAAAACCAATTTCGCACGATCGCAGCGCAGGGACCGATTCTCATCAATCCAATCATCTACGCTGAACTGGCACCGGCTTTTACGAGTGCTGCCGACTTGAACAAATGGCTTGATCCGGCGATTTTTCGGCGGCTGCCTCTGCCTTACCCCGCTGGGTGGATCGCCGCACAAGCCTTTTTGAAATATCGTCGTGGTGGCGGCGCGAAGACCTCGCCGCTGCCCGATTTCTATATCGGAGCCCATGCCGAGATCGAGAAGTGGACGCTGGTGACGAGAGATGCTGCCCGTTATCGCACCTATTTTCCAAACGTTGCGCTCATCACACCGCCTTGATGTGACACACGAATCCAGAGCGCCGAACCGTAGATTCGTAAAAGGGTTCCGGAAAGCAGTAAGCGGCAACGACGGCGCTTCTCCGTTGGAATGTGGTGTTGTCCGAAAAAGGAGTCAAACCGGAGGGTGGAACTGGAGTTGTGCGCATCGTGCGCTGCGGTTGGCATTCTCATGGGCGTGTCGTTAATGAAGCGGGATATGCTTGAGGCTTTTGGAGGTGCCCATTTGCAGGCTGGCGGCAATCCACTTGATGGGCAGGGTCGTTTCCTTCCTCACCCGTGCTGCCATCGCCAGTTTGCCTGAATCATTCTTCAGCCGGGAGATCAGCTCCGCTTCGGTCCAACCGAAGGGCGACATCTCCTCGCAAGCACCATCCGGACTGCGCGGACCAACCTCTGGCTGACCCCTTTATCGCGGCTTCGTAGGGGCTGGTCACGCGGAGGCGCAGCACGTCCATTCCGATGCTTTTCACGTCCTGCGGCGTGACGCAAGCGCAGCCTTCACGCGCTTGCCAAAAATCCATTATTGCCGGATAATGCCACCATGAGTGCGACAGAAATCATCGAGCAGTTCAAAGGCCTGTCCGCCCACGAACGGGCGCAGGTGACGAAATATGTCGTGGAGCACGATGATTCGTGGATTCCGGATGAGTTCAAGGAAGCCATGCAGGATGCCGAGGCCGGCCGTTTCGTGGATATGGAAACGGCGCTGTTCACAACTCCGCCGACGCATCTGCAATGAAGTATCATTACCGCGCAGTCGAGCGGTTCTGGACGAGCTTCTACCGGCTTTCTCCCGCGCAAAAAGAATCGGCGCGCAAAGTCTGGCTCATCTTCAAGGAAGACCCTTTTGACACGCAGTTGCGGACGCATAAAATCCAGCGTTTGTCCGCAGCTTATGGACGCACCATTTACGCCGTAGAAATTGAAGGCGACCTGCGTTCGTTGTTTTATCTGGACGGCGCAGCCGTCGTCTCCCTCATTATTGGCACGCATGACATTTACAAGGGTTGATTCTTGAGGTTTTTGGAGGTGCCCATTTGCAGGCGGGCAATCCACTTGCAGGACACCACCGCCACCTGCCTGGAAATCCTCTGACATCAGGATTCTCCCCTTCTTTCAAATAGCCACGACAGGGGTGAATTGAGGCCCCCGAAAAAGGGGTTAAACCGGAGGTTGGAACTGGAGTTATGCGCATCGTGCGCTGCTGTTGGCATTCTCATGGGCGTGTCGCCAATGGAGCAGGGTTTGCGGCGGCTGGGGTTTGGGTCCCTCCAACATGCAGCTCACCGGTATTCTGCGCCAGTGCGCGCCAGTTTGCCAACTGGTCCTGGACCTTTAGAGCGTCAAGATAATCGGCATCGAATCCTGACGCTGGCATGGGCCGATGGTGTTTGGATTGCTCCCCGTCCAGCACATTGGCCAGATGAACAGCCGCCAGCGGTCCGAAGGTGAGCATATCGCTGCGGTTCGGGGAGTGATGGAAAGCTACGGCCTCGACGATGGTCGCCGGGAGTCCCCACAAGCCGAGGAGATACGCACCGACTCCGGCATGTGTGGCTCCGAACACTTCGGTTTCGGCCGCGTAAAGCGGGAGTTGATGAGCCACTGCGTAAGCTGTCGCCTCTTGATAACAGTCCGGCAGACTGGTGGCGAGCATCAGTTTGCCGAGATCATGCAACATCCCGGCGATGTATGCGTCTTCGGCGGCGGCGGTTTCCGTCCTGTGACTTTCCATGAGGGCTCGTGCCAGCCGTGCGCAACGCAGAGCGTGTTCCTCGAAGTCGTCAATGGAAAAGCCTTTCACCTTCCGATCGAAGCTGGAGAAGATGTGGACGGAAAGGACCAACGACCGCACGGTGCCGGTGCCGAGGTATTGGACGGCTTCCAAGGGACTTGACATGAGGCGTGGGAGCCCAAAAGCGGCCGAGTTTACAATGTGCAGCATTTTGGCTGTCATCGCGGGGTCTTGCCCGACAATCTTGGCGATTCGCACAATTGAGGGATCGGAGGCAGCCAGTTCGTTCATGACCTCCATGTAAAGCGCGGGGAAACTGGGGAGGGTGTCGAATCGGCCGACAAGGGCCCTCAATTGCTCGTTCAGCAGGAGATTGTCGAGGCTGCAAATGCGGGCCAGCGAGTCACGAAGCGTTTTCAGATCGACCGGTTTGGGGATGAACTGGTGGGTGTCCGCCAGACAGTGCGCGATTTCCGCTTGATCTCGAATCCCGGAAAGGATGATCCGCGAAGTGCGGGGATACTGCTTGCGGACCATCGCCATCAACTCGATCCCGGTCATCTCGGGCATCCGCAGGTCAGCAACAACGACGTCGAAGGGCAACCGAGCCATCATGTCGAGTGCTTGGTTTCCACTGGTGGCGCTGCGCCCCTCCCAACGGAGGCTCTGGTCCTGTAACACCATTGCATAAACCCGGGCCAGCATCGGATCGTCATCCACAAACAGGACGCGCCTTTTCGGCGGCAACGAATCAATATCTGATGTTTGCATAAAATGGCGGTTGAAGAGCCAACCGGTAATGCTAGTATGCAACCATGATAAGTGAAACTAGAAAACCACTTTCCCTTACCTGCGCAGCGTTCGTGCGAGCGGCTGCGCCCAGTGCCACAGCCTGACTAACCAGGCTTCTGGAACCAGGGAAGCACCCCATGACCCGAGCCTTTCGCATTTTGGCCGCGCTCGCGTTGCTGGCTGTCCCTGGCCTGATGCTCTGGCACAAGCATGCAGAGACTCATCGCGCGTCTGTAACCGGGGCCGGCCCGGAGTCGCCAGCCAGCGCGGCGGCGGAAGCGCCTCGCCCGGGCGATGGGTCACCCCCGCCCGGTTCGCTGGCAGCGTTGTTGCGTGAACGATGCCAGCGCGAGGGGATACCACTGGAGGTGGCGGAGGTGCAGAAGCCAGCGCCGCGGGTGCCTGCGCAGTTCAGCGCCGAGGCCGACGGGCCCTGGCCGAAGGTTATCAGCAAGCTCGAGGACCGCTATGGTTACGTGCCGGTTTACCCGCGGGGCAGCGTGACGCTCACCAACGCGCCCGAGCGGATCGTGCAGGTCGGCTCTTACCTTTACCTGGGCCGGGACGAGTCCGAAATCGCGGCCCTCAAGCTGCTCGCCGATGGCTCGGTCGAGGAGCGCTCGGCGGCGCTGGACCGCCTGGGCGAGGATGGCACGCGCGCCGTCCCGCTCTTGCTGGCCTTGCAAAAAGCGGATCCGGAACCACAAATCCGCATCGAGGCGGCCCAGCGGCTCCAGGGCTTTCCGACCGAGCGCGTGATCAACGGGTTGGTCCAGGCCCTCGGGGATAAGGACGATGCGGTGCGAGCTGCGGCGCGGGCATCGCTGGTGTGGATTGGCAACGAGCGGGTGCTGGGGGCGTTGCGGGTGGCGGCCAACGATCCGAACGAGCCGATCGCCCAGATGGCCCAGGCGATACTTAAGGAGAATCTTGAGCGGCATTGATGGACCCTGGAGCGTCCA
>JBAXTC010000478.1:0-6199 GCA_037130375.1 Verrucomicrobiota bacterium
TTCCCGTCTTCCCTGTTCAAAGGTTGTGACAGGGTGCAACTCTGTTGCCTCTGTTGTCTCCTGTGAGCTCAGTTGAATCATGGGTTCCAGTCTTTTGAGCCATCAAAAAGTCTTCGCCTGGTAATAAGTCGTCCGGCTTTGTTTTTGCTTGCAAATGATTAATTGATTTGGTAAACTAATAGGATAGGCACGACTGGAAAACTATGAAACTGAACTCCAGCCTGCTCCTCTTGCTGGGCGGGCACGACCAACGATGTTGTCAGCAACGGACCGTTCAATTTTAGCAGCAACAAAATATGAAAACAAGAAGCACACTGATCGCCCTCACCGCGGCCCTTGCGCTGCACACGACGGCGGCCCTCGCAGTCGTCATCACCACCAACACCAGCCTCAGCCCGGGCGATCTGCTTTACGATGGCCAGCCCATCGTCGTGAGCAACTGCACGCTTACGGTGGATGGCGTCCACAGCTTCGCGTCGCTGTTGCTCATCGACAGTGGGGTGCTGACACATTCGGCGGCTGCGGCCGGCGAGACGAACAACCGGCTCGATCTGGCGATTGACGGCGAGCTGACGATTGACGCCACGAGCCGCGTGGACGTGAACGGTAAGGGCTACGGCGCGACGGCCGGACCGGGCGCCGGGGTCAGCACCTACTACGATGCAGCGATGGATCCGGCGCAGGACACGGCGGCCAGGGCGGCGCTTCGTGGGGAGGGCCGGGCGGTGTGACCTACGATTCTGAAACGGAGCCGGTGGAATTCGGGAGCAGTGGTGGCGGCAACTACTGGGCCCCGAAGCGAGGCGGCGGAGCCATTCAACTGACCGTTGCCGGCACGCTCACGGTTGACGGTCGCGTATCGGCCAATGCCGACGCGGTGACTGGGAGTCACGACGGCGGCGGCGCGGGCGGCAGCGTTTGGCTGGTGGCGAGTCGGTTGAACGGGGCCGGAAGCATCACTGCGAACGGCCAGGTAGCCGGATATCTCGGCTCCGGCAGTGGCGGCGGGGGACGCATTGCCATCTACACCGGAGTGAATGGATTCACGGGTACTATCGCCGCCAGCGGCGGCGAAGGCGGCTACCGAAACGGCTCCTACGGGAGCCTGCACTACGGTCCGAATATCCCCGCCGGCCTCATCTCCTGGTGGCGTGGCGAAGGTGACGCCAGCTGCTGGATGACCAACAGCACCTGGCAGCAGATCGTTGTGACGGTAAGTTCCAACCACGTCTCCCACCTCTACCGCAATGGCCAGTTGCTCCAAATGGCAACCGGCACGGGACCGATCCCGTACGACGGCAGCCAGTACTTCAACCTCGGCAAGCATCAACTGCTGGGCCGCTACTTCAACGGCCTGGCGGACGAGTTGATGTGCTTCAACCGACCGTTGTTGCCAGAAGAAGTCGCGACGCTCTACTTCAACCAGGGCGGCCCGCTCCAGTTGAACATCCAGCCCACGCCCGGTGGTGTGTTGCTCTCCTGGCCCGCCAGCGCCGCCAGCTTTGGACTTGTCTCTCGCACCAACCTAACGGCTGGCATTTGGGAGTTCGTGACCAACGCGCCTTCCCTGAACGGCGACCGGAAAGAAGTCCTTCTTCCCGCTAACACGCCGGTCCAGCGCTTCTTCAGGCTGGCACAATGAATCTGCCCGATTTGCACGAACGGCCCTGGAGGACTTCACCGTGAGCTGGCCTACTGCCACCGGCCTGTTCTACCGGCTGCAAACCTCGTCCAACCTCTCGATATGGGCAGATGCCAGCGGCTGGGTCGCGGGTACCGGCGCGCCGCTCCAGATGACCTTCCCAACCATCAACGCGATTGTCACCTTTTTCCGATTGCAAATTGACGACTGATCCTCATCCTGAACGCTTATTCCTATCACACTATGAAAAACCTGAAAACACTCCTCCCCGCCCTTGCGTTGACGCTGTTCCTGACCGGCGCGAAGGCCATCACCTTTACCACCGATACCATCATCGGCGCCGGTGACACCACTTATGACGGCCAGGACATCACCGTGAGCGGTTGCACGCTCACGGTAGATGGCGCGCACGCTTTCGCGAGTTTGGCCGTGTCCACCAACAGCACCGTCACGCACTTGCCGGCCACCATCAATCAGGCCGATTGCCGCCTGGATATCACCGTCACCGGCGACGTGACAGTGCAAGCCGGCGGTGCCATCAATGTGTCCGGCGCGGGCTATGCGCCGGACAACGGACCGGGCAAGGGCGCCGGTGCCAGCTATGGTGGCACGGGCGGAGGTGGCGGACCGCTTTACGGATCGATGCTGCAACCAGTTGATGCGGGCAGTGGCGGCGTCTATAGCAGCTATTGGGGCGGCGGCAGTTCCGGCGGTGGGCGCGTTAAACTCACCGTGCATGGCGCGCTGACGGTCAACGGCAGCCTGTTGGCCGCGGGGGCTAACTCGGGCGGCAACGCGGGGTCGGGCGGCAGCCTCTGGCTCGCGGTGGGGCAACTTGCCGGTGGCGGTGTGATTTCTGCCAACGGTGGCAACGGCAACGGTGGTGGTGGCGGCGGCGGGCGCATCGCGATTTATTACGGCGCAAATTCGTTTGCGGGAATGCTCACCGCGTTCGGCGGCGGCGGCAGTCCCCGCGGCGGCCCCGGCACGATCCTGCTCCAGGCCAACGCCGCTGCCGCGGCCTTCCTCAAACTCGATAACGGGGGCACGGCGGGTGCCTGGACGCCCTTGGATTTGCCCCAAGCGATGGACGTGCTCATTGCCCAGGGCGCCCAGATGTATCCTACCGTGCCGCAGACCTTTAATTCGCTCCACATCGCCAGCGGCGGCTATCTTATTCACGCGGTGACTTACAGCAATCTGAACGCGACCGTGCTGGGCGATGCGACGGTGGATGCGGGTGGCTATGTCTATGCCACTGGGCAGGGTTTTCCGAATGACACGGGGCCGGGCGCAGGCCCTGGCAGCCCGGGCAGTCACGGTGGTCAAGGTGCCTTCAATAGCGGACCTACTTATGACTCGATTCTGGAACCGACATGGAAAGGCAGCGGTGGCAGTTACGGCAATTACTGGGGCCCCGGTTCCGCGGGCGGCGGTGTGGTGCGGATGATCGTCAACGGAACGCTCACCGTCAACGGCGCGATGGAGGCCAATGGGTTGGTTGCAGCCGGCGCGGGCGGAGCGGGCGGTGCCGTGTGGCTAACAATAGGGAAACTCGCGGGCGGTGGGAGCATTACGGCCAACGGCGGCAATGGCAACGGCGGCGGCGGTGGTGGCGGGCGCATCGCCATCTACTTGCGAACCAATGAATTTTCCGGCCCGGTGACCGCTTTTAGCGGCAGCGCGTACAACGCCAACGGTGGACCGGGCACGGTCTTTACGAAGACCAACGGCGCGTCTGTAGGCAGCCTGGTTTTGGATAACAACGGCCAATCCGGCAAGTGGACGCCGCTGGCGGTTCCCGAACTGATGCATGTCCGCCTGACTAATGGGGCCAACATCTATCCGAGCGAGGCGATCACGTTCCAGTCGCTCTTGGTTCAAAGCAATGGCTGGCTGATTCAGAACGCCGATTATGGGTTGACTAACATACAAATCACCGTGATGGACGACGCTACGGTGGACCTCGGCGGTGTCTTGTGGGCCGATGGTCAAGGCTACCCGGCCGATCAAGGCCCCGGGCGTTATCCGGCTGCCGGTGGCAGCCATGGCGGCGTGGGGGGCGCAGGCACAGGATTGATTTATGATTCGTTGCTCCAGCCGACCTGGCGCGGGAGCGGTGGCAGTTACGGCAGCTATTGGGGAGTCAGCCAGCCGGGCGGGGGCGCGTTCCGGCTCATCGTCAACGGCACGTTCACGCTCAACGGCCAGTTCACCGCCAACGGTCTCAACGGGGCGACCGGTGGCGGGGCGGGCGGCAGCCTCTGGCTCACCGTCGGTGAGTTGGCCGGCGCGGGCGTTATCTGCGCCAACGGTGGCATGGCTTACGGCGGCGGTGGTGGTGGCGGACGCATCGCGATCTACACGGCGACTAATGACTTTACCGGTCTTATCACCGCTTACGGCGGTAGCTGCAGCTCGGGTCATGGCGGTCCCGGAACTGTTTTCATCCAAGTCATTGGGCAACCGTTTGGGCGCCTGGTGTTGGACAACAACGGTCTGCTCGGGACGTGGACGCCGCTGGCCTTGCCGGAGTTAATGCATGTCCGGCTCGCCCGCGGCGCGCAGATGTATCCAACCAGCCCGCAGACGTGCCAGAGCTTGCTCGTCCAAAGCAACGCGTGGATCATTCACAAAGCCGAGTTTGCGAACCTGGACGTGACCGTGCGCGAAGACGCCACCTTCGAGGCGGGTACCGGTCTGTGGGCCGACGGACAGGGTTACCCAGCGGACGTTAGTTACGAGGGCGCGACTGGCCCGGTGGGTGGCAGTCACGGCGGTCTGGGTGGCGGCGCGGGCGTGCGTGATTACGACGCGGTGGACCAGCCCGCTCTCAAGGGCAGCGGGGGCGGCTATGGCAGCTATTGGGGGGTGGGGGCCGCAGGCGGCGGCGCGCTTAAGTTCACGGTGAACGGACGTCTTACTGTTGATGGCATTTGCACCGCCAACGGCCTTAACGGAGCGACCGGCGGCGGCGCGGGCGGCAGCGTCTGGCTCACTGTCGGTGAGTTGGCCGGCGCGGGCGTTATCTGCGCCAACGGTGGCACCGCCTACGGCGGCGGGGGCGGGGGCGGACGCCTCGCCATTTATTTCACGACGAACAGCTTTGCCGGCACCGTCACGGCCTATGGTCGAGGAGCCGCGGGTGGCGCGGGCACTATCTATTGGAAAGCGGCGAGTGCGTCTGCCGGCACGGTCTGGCTCGACAACGCCGGCGCGGCGGGTAACTACACTCCGCTCGATGCCTCGGTGCGCTATCATCTCGAGATGTCCAACGCGGTTTCCGTCATCACCCGACAACCGTTGCTGCTGGTCAGCCTGCACATGGCTTCGAGCACTTGGATGACGCATCTGCAAACCGGGCCGCCGCTGGCGGTGGACGTGACGGTCCTCGGTGACGCGGTGGTTGACGCCGGCGCGGAAATCTCAGCCAATGGCCGCGGCTATCCGGCGGACACCGGGCCTGGCGAATTGAACGGGGGTGGCAGCTACGGCGGACGCGGCGGGGGTGACAGCGGTCCCACTTATGGCTCGGAATCCGCGCCCACTGACTGGGGCAGTGGCGGCAGTTACAATAATTACTGGGGTGTCGGGGCCGCGGGTGCTGGGGCGCTGCGATTGAGCGTCGGCGGCGCGCTGACATTTAACGGCCGAGCCAGCGTCAACGGGTTCAACGCCAGCGGCGGTGGCGGCGCCGGCGGCAGCATCTGGCTCACGGTGGCCAAACTAACCGGCAACGGGACGCTGACGGCCAACGGTGGTTCAGGATATTCAGCCTCGGGTGGCGGCGGACGTATCGCCATCATCTCACCAGACCGGGCTGATTTCGTGGGATCAGTTCTTGCGCTGGCCGGTGGCGCCGATGCGGGAGCCGGGACCGTTTTCTATGCGGCTTCGCCGGCGGCCTTGACGGTGAGTCAGCAGACGCCGGTCGGCACTGTGGTGCGAACGGTGGCTTATGTGGACATCACCTTCACCAATGCCCTTGACCCTGCGAGTTTCACGACGGCGGATGTCTCCTTCACCACGCCAACCGGCGCGGTGGCCACGGCGGCGCTCACCGTTACGCCGGTCGGCGGCGCGATCTACCGCCTTGGTTTTCCGACGCAAGCCACGCTGGGCGGCTACCAGTTTACCGTCGGCCCGGGCATTCGGGATTTATTCGGGCAGACCATGGCTTCCGCTTACCACGGCGCCTTTGCCATCGCGCAGCCGGTCATCAGCGGCACGATTACGAACTCAGCCGGGGTTGCGGTGCCAGGGGTATTGTTGAGCGCCAGCGACGGCCACTCCGCCACCAGCGGCGCGGCTGGAGAATACAATCTCGCCGTGACCCCCGGCTTCACCGGCACGATAACTCCATCCAAGTCCGGCTGGGTCTTCGTGCCGGGCCGGCGCTCTCACGCCAACGTGTCGGCGAATTCCAGCGATCAGAACTTCCTCGCCGTGCTTGGCTCATTGACCACCACGCTGACGATGGCCAAGGACGGGAACAACTTGGTACTAAGTTGGCTCACCTACGCCGGCGCGCGTTACCAACTGCAAGCCGCCACCAAC
>JBAXTC010000479.1:0-6192 GCA_037130375.1 Verrucomicrobiota bacterium
GGTTCTCGACCATGACGAAGCCCTCTCAGGCCAAGGGCCTGCTTCATAAAGTTCCAGATTGGTTGGGCCGGCTCAATTCAAACAAACGTTCTTTATGGCTCAGGCTGGCGGTTGGTAGGACGAAGGATGAATCGCGCTTTCAGCGCTGATGGGGTTTTGGGCTGATGAACCCAGGGCGTTGCCCTGGGCTGGCCATCCCGTTCACAATCGTCTTCGTCGTCGCAACACAAAAAACCGGCTTTTGAACCTGTGACCTATTTCTCGACGACAAACTCGTCCCGGGTCCTGCCTTCCAGGTCGAAGCAACGCGTGACCAACCGTTTCCCGTTGATCGTGAAGATCTGGTAGAGCGGCAACCCGGCGTGCTCAGCCACGGCTACATAGTCCGGACTGGACATCTTTCCCGCTTGACTGGGCACTGCGACCGTCACCAGATAAACGGTGCCATCGGCCGGCGATCCGACCCTTTTTCCCTGCTTCATGGGGTGCGTCCTCACGAAATCATGGACGTGCCCGCTCAGCACAAAATCGACATGGTATTTATCAAAGACCGAACACCATTCGCGAATAATCTCGGGGTAATCCACCCCCGGGCCATAAGGCGGAAAGTGGAAGATGGCGAATTTCCAGGTCGCCTTGGTGCGGGCGAGTCGCGCCTCGAGCCAGGGACGCTGGTCTTCCACCGAGGCAGTGGCATCCAGGATGAGGAACAGCGCATTGGCATACTCGAAACTGTAGCTTCGTTCTGCCTGCAATCGCCGGGCTCCGTTGGCTGGAAGGCTGAAGAGTGACAGATACAGGTCGGCGCCCAAGCCATCGATGGCGTCGTGGTTGCCAATCGCAGGGACCAGGGGGCGCCGCCGTGAGAAGTCGCGGGTGTATTCGAAGAGTTGGTCCCAATCGTCGCGATACTGCCCCGTGCCGACCAGGTCTCCGGAAATCGTGCAGAAGGCAGTCTCCGGATGGCTCTCCAGCGCGCGGGCGAGCAATTGACCGCAGGGCGGGGAATTGTGCGTATCGCTCAGGAAGACAAACGTGAACGGCTGGTCGTTGGCGGGCGCGGTCTTAAACTCAGAGGGCGCGGTGCGTGAATCGTCCGTCGCACCTCCCACGGAGTAAACATAAGCCGTCCCTGGCTTCAGCCCGCGCAGCGTGGTGGTGAAATGATGGACGCGTGGATCGTTGAGCAGAAAACGGTCCTCCATCGTTTGGCACCCGGCCTTTTGTTCCTGCCAGCTTGCTCCGGCACCGGCGTCCTTTTTCTTGTATCGCACCGTGTTGCCGGCCACTGTGGGACCAGTGCGCCATTGGATGGTTTGTGTCGTGCGGGGCGACTCGCTCCAGGTCAACACCACCTGGTCGGGCTCACGGGACGATGGGAAGGGAGTCTTGCGGAATGCTTCCACCAATTGGGCTTCGCGAGCCCGGCCACGAAAGGTCGGAAGCAGTCTCTGCCCCTTTAAGGCATCCGGAACTTTGGTCAACACCAGATCGGGCCAGTCGTCATAGATGAACGCGCCCTCGCGCATTTCCATGACCTGCTGGCCAGCCGGAAACAGATGGCTGAGCTTCAGCTTCGCGCCCGGGCGTTCGGATCCCACGCTTACAAAATAATGCGGGCGGTGCCGGGTGAACCCGTTGATCCCCAAGCCAACCCGGCCGGCAACGAAGCGCTTCTGCCAAACTTCATATTCATACTCCTCGTTGGTGACCTTCAGGTCCGTCTTCCGGAACCCCTCAGCCGGCAGCCAGAACGGCAGCTCAGCTTGCTTCACATCGCGCATCACCGATACGACCACGGGAACATTCGCTTCGAAATGCCAGTATTGTGTCGCGAGGACTGCTCGATCCTCAGGCGTGATGAATCGAGGGACAGCGCTTTCATCCAATTGAAGCAACTCCGCCTGGCTCAGTGAGCCGAGCATCCGCAGAATGATGCCGTCGATGGTGCTTCGGACTGTTGGCTCTGCCGCCTGGCTGCTACCCAAACAAAGCAGGCAAACGACCGCCGACCAGAATCGTAGTGGACATTTGATCGCCCGCATAGTGCGCATAGGGGGCCAATGGTCCAACAGCTCCCGCTTTCTTCCCAGAAAAAACTCAGGAAATCAGACTGTTTGATGCCGTTACTCTTTCCACGGCGGATTCAAGAGCCAGCAGATTTGTAGCCGCTGACGGCAGTCGGCGCACTTTCTCGACTTTACGGAGATCAGCGCCGACTGCCGTCGGCGGCTACGGACTCTTGAATCCACCATGGGTCCACCTCATTCCGAAAAGGCCAGCACCTCCACCAAGTGGCGGCCTGTGTTGGCGGCATTATCTCCGGATGGTACTTTGCCCATAACCGCCGCGACACTTTGAACGAATCGCCGCGTGGTCGTGTGGGATAGGATTCGTGTCGATCCGCCCAGCGACACTCCCAATCCTGAAGCTCACGGTCAAATGCGGCCGTGTCGAAGCTGACCCCGGACGCCAGCGCAGCGTCGGCGGCGAGAAAGAACTTCTCCCATCGGGGCAGGTAGAAGCCGGTCAGCATACCGGACCATTGCCGCCTCGAGTAATCCCGGATCAGCGTCTGATCCCCCCACATCGTCAAGACGCGCCGCGCGTTCCACTCCAGACGGTCTTTTTCTGTCCGATTCTTTCCCCAGCGCCGCGCCTGCTCCAGCCAGTTCCCCAGCAAGTATTCGGCGCGTGTGGCCAGCAGCTCATCCAAATCACGGATCAAATTCAGCATGCTGTTCGATGCCGCCTGGAACGACTTCCGGTCCTTCGCGCGCCAAGCGTCTGTTGCCTGGGCCCGCAGCTCGGCTGAGTAATTGGCCAGGACCTGCCTTGTCACGCTGACCAGGTCGAATTGGTAGCCGTCCGACTTCCTGACTGCCGGCGCCACCCGCAACAGATGTTCCCACGCTTGGACCAGCCGTTCGTTGCTGTAGGGCAGCTCGCCTGCGGATTGGAATGATGGCGGGGCGGTGAAGGCCGGGACGAACTCGTGTTGGCCAGTGAAGGCGGTCTCTTTGAGAATGGCCCAGGCCGCATCGGAGTCCGGGTTGCTGCCACCGTGGACCCGCCGGGCATAGTCGCGCACCCACTGGTCGAGGTCCACCGGTTCATCTCGCCAGGCTTGCTCGAAGAGAAAGTCGAATACGACGGGATTGTAATCCAGACCCTCGTTGACGAATCCGATTCCGGCCAACTGGCTTCCCAGCGGATTGCGCCGCGCGGCGGGCAGGTCGGTGTGGATTCGATTCAGGGCTCCGCCAAGATAGACGCAATCGCCAAAGTTTTGCAGGGCGCACCACGCCCACGGTTTACCGCAAAAGCCGCGCGTCCGGTTCCACACCGGAGTCACATCGCAGAACAAATCCAGCACCAGCATCCGCGAGTCCGGCACGGCGCCAAGGAACGATTCGATGCGGGGCTGGGTCCAGAACTTGGCCTGGTTGTAAAACGTCCATCCCTGCAAAAACCAGATCGCCTCCGGGTCAGTCTTGGCCATCCCCTCGTAGATAGCCCGACCGGTCGCCGCGAGGAAATCACTCTCCCCGCTCGGAGGGGTCATCTCGATGAAAGTGTCGGCGGCGTAGAGGTGATCGGTGCCAAACATCTGCCGCTGCTCCTGGAGAAAGACGGTGGCCATTCGATTGAAGAGGGGATCCAGCGGGTCCAGTAAGTAAGTTTCCCACTCCAGCCAGCGGACCTTGTGCAGCCGGGCACCCGGGAAGCGCTTTGCAGTCGCAGGCGGCACATGGCCCGTGAAGCCCTGCAACACCGGCGTCATGCCAAGCGCCCGTTCCCGTGCCAGAATTTGCTTTTGCAAGGCTTCGTGGCGGGGTATCCAGGATTTGGGCAACGGTCCGCCCCAGCCATCGAGGCATCCCATCCAGCCGAATGACAAAAAAGGCGGGCCGGCAAAGAAGGTGCTCATATCCTCGACGGAAAACCCGAGGCGCGTTGCGGTGCTGGCCCAGACCGCCTCCTGGCCCGTCACGGACAGTGGCGCATTCACGCCATTGAGCGCCATCCAATCAATCAAACGTTCCCACTGTGACCAATCGTACCACGGCAACGAGTAACCGAAGCAGCAGTAATTCAAGAAATACCTCCAGCGGTCCTGGCTGACCCGGCGAACCTTCGTCGGCACCCGCGGCAGTGGATTCGGAATGCGCATTTGCTGGGATTTCAAGGAATAGTGACACTGGCAGTAGTACTTGAGATACCAGTTCAGTGCCGAACCGACCGCCACTCCGTTGTTCCCCCGCAGAACGATCTTGTCACCACTGTTTTCGATCTCGAAAACGTCGCGCCCCTGGTCGGGGGAGATGATCTCGACGAGAATTGCACTGGCCGGCAGGACACGCCGCACGAGTTCGCGGGCCGCCTGTTCCGGCGGCACTTGAGCCTTCGCCTCTTGCAAGACGAGGGCGACGGCTAAAAACGCGCCGATCAGACCGGTTTTTCTTTTCATGGCCTTGCCAATTGGTTCCGCAGCAGGCTGAATTGCCTGCCAGGGTGGGCATTGTTCAACGTGCTGGCCCGAAAGGTCAAGACCGACGAAGGGTCAGCACAATGATCAGTGACGAGATATTCTCGCCATTTCCACGCGAGCCAATGTCGAAACCGGGCTTGCGCCGGCCGCACAGAAATGCCTGATTCAGGTCATAGTCCTCCGGCTTGAGCGTGCCGGGGCCGCTGTTCCAAGTTCCGGTATAAACGAAAAGGCGGATCCCGCGTGTCGCGATCTTTCACGGAGAAGCGATGCATCGGGTCCCAATTTGCCCCGTCATCGCGGCTCCGCAGGACGATGATGGAAGCAGTTCCATCACCTGTCCCTTCGGCCAGTTGTCCAAATAAAGCTTGTGCGTCGTGCCGTGCGAAATCCGCGCCGAGACCAATCGAAACTTCGGGTTCAGGACGGTCACCGTCAAGCTCGGTTGATGATTGATCCAGGCGGCCAGGCCCAGCAAAACGGTCACGGCTGCCAGCCCAAGGAGGATTCGCTCAGTCGATGAGGACATTAGATGCACAGGTTCAATTGGCCGTGCCAGCGCGGCAACACAAGTTCATTCGTTAAATCGAATCTGCAGGTCTGACGACCTCTCGCAAGATCCGTTATGTCCTGCAACTGAATAGATTCTCATGGCTGGGCGGTGCGGTAGAAGGCGGCGTCGGGGGGCGGGGAGGTTTCGTGATATTCGATGCGGCCGGAGGCGGGCGCGGTGTTCGTGGCGAGGTCGGACCACGGGCCGGTCACGCTGGGGGCGCGTTGCAGGCGGTAGGTGATCTCCGGGGCGGCATTGAAGCCCAGAAGGTAGCCGCCGCTGCCGTCTGGCGCGAGAGCGAGCCGGGGGCCAATGCCCACGCCGGCGAAGGTGTAGGCCGCACCGCGGTTCGTGCCACTGTTGTCGTTTTGGTCGCCGTTCACCCCAGTGGCTACGCTTTGCTCCACATGCGCTCCGACCACCACCGTGTCACCAGACACCGCCACCGACCCGCCGAACCAGTCACCGGGGGCGCCCGTTCTTGGGTTAGCGCCTCCGGTGTTGGAAGCTTTGAGATAAGCTTGCTGGCTCCAATTCGTCGCGTTGCGCACGAAGACGTAAGCTGCGCCGGAGTTGGTAGCGCTGTTGTTGCTCTGGTTGCCGTTCACCCCTCTGGCGTTGCTGGACTCACCGCGTGCCCCAACCACCACCGTGTCGCCCGACACCGCCACCGACCCGCCGAATGCGTCACCCGCCCCGGTGTTGGAGGCTTTGAGATAGGCTTGCTGGGTCCAGGTTGTTCCGTTGCGCACGAAGACGTAGGCCGCGCCGGAGTTTTGGGCACTGTTGTCGCTTTGGTCGCCGTTCACCCCGGTAGCGCTGCTGTCCTCAGCAAAGGCTGCGACCACCACCGTGTCGCCCGAGATCGCCACCGAGTAGCCGAAATGGTCACCGGCATCGGTGTTGGAGGCTTTAAGATAGGCCTGCTGGGTCCAAGTTGTTCCGTTTCGCACGAAGACGTAGGCCGCGCCGGCGTATGGGGCACTGTTGTCGCTCTGGTCGCCGTTCACGCCGGTGGCACTGCTGGCCTCATCACTCGCCCCGATCACCACGGTGTCGCCCAACACTGCTACCGAGGAGCCGAACTGGTCATTCGCACCGGTGTTGGAGGCTTTGAGATAGGCTTGCTGGGCGATGGGGTCAATGG
>JBAXTC010000048.1:0-20119 GCA_037130375.1 Verrucomicrobiota bacterium
ACCTACCCTACGCACTTTGGGGAGCGGCGTGGGGCAGATCTCTTGCTCTTGCTCTGGCCATGCCGAGTCGGGGACTCCGTGGACCGACAGGTTCGGAGACCTGCCCCAAGCCCCGTCAAGATGAGAATTGCCAAGTCCAGCCTGCCTTTTGTTGACCCTGGGCGGAGCAACCTGATAGTTATGGGTTGTGCCGTGCAAACTGAGAGTGGAGTGCCCAGGCGCCATTTGCCACGTCATGAGCCGTTGGAAGGGACCAGGTGTTTAGCACTCTTTTTTGCCGGGAAAGATGAGGCCATCGCCAGCATAGCCGCCCCGAGCAAGGGACTGGCGGAAACGGTCGTGATGGGGACTCCCAGGGCTTCGGAGACAATCTGAACGAACAAGGGACACCGGCTGCCGCCGCCTCCGGCAAATACCGGGCGGTGACTCGCGGCCCCACCAAGCTGGCGGACCATCACAGCCACCTGCCCAGCCAGTCCCTCAAGCATCGAGCGCGCAAAATCCGCCACCGTGTGCTGTCGCCTGACATTGTGCCACGTCCCCGCGCCGCCGTCCCGCACCAGCTTGAATACCAGCCCGCGCGCGCCACGTTCTGATCTCGCGGCTTGCGCGAAGAACTCCTCGTCCGTGCCGCAACCTGCAAGAATGCTCTGCCCCCAGTTGATGACATTGCCGCCGCTGCCAGAGGCCGCCAGGCAGTACGCAAGTCCGCCGGGATAAGGCCCGCGCACTATGGCTGGGTGTGGTCTCGGCATGCGCCGCATGCATACGTAGGCAACCAGCGCCGTGCCGAGTGTCACCAACAGGCCGTGGTTTTCGTGTAATTGCGCCCCGAAGGCTCCCGAGGTCTGATCATTGCCCGCCAGCACGAGAGGAAGCCCTTGGGGCAATCCCAAAGCGCGCGCTCGATACGTTGTGCGGCGGGCAATGCCGCCTGCCGGAATCACGTGCGGCAATTGTTCGCGCCGCAAGCCGCACACCCGAAGCGCCGACGGCCACCAATCGCGATAGACAAGCGAGTACAGACCGCTCATTGCCGCCAGGTTGTTGTCCATGACGGCTATGCCCGTGAGCCGCCAGACAATATACGCAGGCAGCTTCAATATCAGATCATCCTCCTTGATAAAACCCGGCTGCGCCTGCCGCAGATGCTTGAGTTGTGAAATTTGCAATGCGGGCAACGGCTCACTGAAGCTGCAGTGCGCCGCAAAGTTGGCGAGTGATCTGCAGCGCCGCAACGTCGAACATGCGGTAGTAGCGCGGTGGTCCTGCCACGAAATGAAACGTGTTTTCGCGCGCCCGCCACGGTCAAGCACCGTGAATGTTTGCGCCTGACTGGTGATCGTCGCGGTTCGCAATGACTCCGGCTGAACGCCCGCCGCCTGCAGCGCGCCGCGTACCGCCCGCCGCAGCACTTCCCACGTTGCCTCCACCTCCAGTTCTGCTTCGCCACCGCGCGCAAAGTGGTATTCCAAGCGCGCCTCGCCAAGACCGCGCACCTTCAGCCGACGATCCACCACCGCGGCTTTGAAGGACGTGGAACCGAGGTCAATGGCAAGAATCAACGACACCGTTGGCTTCTCCTTTTAGCGGTGGAGTGGCGACCAGCGCCCGGATCAGATCCAGAGTGGTCTCCACAAGAATGGCTCCCGCCGCCGGACTGAACACGGCGGCCAAAGCTTCGTATCCGCCCCGCGAGCACGCCTCCGGAGTGACGATATAGCCTTGTAGCTGGCCGTTAACGAGGGTGACGACGTGCGCGCAGCCCGACGAGCGGTGTTTAAGTTCAAGGGAATACTCAGTAAAAACCTCGCCGGGCCATCCTGTCACGCACGCTTCGCCGATACGTAGGGCTTGAACTGTAACCGGCCGCCACGCCGCCAGTGTTTTTTCTATTTCGCCCGCCTCCTCCAATCGCGCGAGCACCCGCGCGCCTTCCGCTCCGAAGACGGCGCACTCGGCCGTGCGCAAAGCGGCGGATTCTCCCCTTGCAACCTTCAACCGCTGATAATCACTGCGACACTGCTGAAACTGTTGCTCGGCCGCGCGCACCGAAGGGAGTTGGCGGCGCGGCAATTCCACCGCGCGGAGCAGTGCCCGCAACGGAACGTGAGCGCGAAAACTTTCTTTTGCAAGCTTCTCCACCGCACCCCCGATGGCTCCGCCCAGCGCGCGGCCGAGCCGTTCGGCCTCGGCGAAAGTCTGTCCGCGTGTGAAAAACCTCGGGCTTTGATTTCCGCAGGCACCATTATGATAAACGACCGTCAATCCGGCGTTGAACCGCTCTTTCAACTCCTCCCGCGTATAGTGTGGAAAGTCAGATGAAACAAGTGTTGAATCTTCGTGCAACACGGTGGGGTGCATGCCATAGATCGCCGCGAGAGCTAGCAACGGCCCACCGCCGACAGCCCGCACCGCGAGGATGCCCGCTTCCGGGTCGGTCACTCCTGACGGGTCGAGGCGATTGCCGCCGACACCGATCACTTGCGCCCTGGTCCAGGCCAGCTCAGCCGGTTCAGCCTTCTTAGCTGCTTGAATAGCTGATTCAACCGCGCGCTCCTTCACACGGTGGAGGTAATCCAGATCGGGCGGTGGAACAGCCGCATCCCAGCGCCACGCCAGTAACCCACCCGTGACTGGAGCTGAGTGAGTGTGCGTGCAACTGATGAGCACGCACTCCTCCCGCAATGAAAGTTGCCGGGCTACCGCGCAGCGGATCGAACGGGCCGTCGGCGGATCGATGAGCAGCACATCCAGCGCGATCAGCACGAGGGCTTCGGGACCGTTGCTCAGATAGAGCGCGGAGGAGAGAATCGGATCATGGATGCCCGTGGAAAGCCTCTCGACGTGAGGATAGCCAAACAACGGCATCGGGTGCGCCGGACTAATGTCGGCGACGGCGGCTCCGGCACGGAGCGTCACGGGCGACGCCTCCGGCGAGAAGTTCCACCGATTGGAATGTTCGGGTTGTCAAAATAGTTATCGTCAATCTTGCAGGGCATGCTCAGTTCGAGCAACAATGCTGGACCGACACCGGTGAAACTGTGGAACTTCCACGGCTCAATCGTCAGCACACCCCCTTCGTGCAATTCCAGTTGGCGGCCATCGTATTCCACCGCCAGCCGTCCCTTGACTGCAAAAAAGGTTTCGTGTTTGATGCGGTGACGATGACGCGGACAGGTCTGACCATCGAAGACAAAGAGATATTTGCCGCAGTACCCTGCCACGGCCTCATTAGCGATCCAATACTCGATCAACCCTATGTGTCGGAAGTCACCCAGTCCGAAATCCAGAACCAGCGGCTTGACGTCTGGCAGGGCGATGTTCCATGCGACGATGTAGCGGTGGAAGTCGGCGAGGGCGTGTTCAGCCTCTGGACCGGTAAGAGCGATGTTCAGCGCTCGGTTAAGTTCATTCATGTTCAGTTCCTTTTTTCACGCTCGTTTGGCTGATGCCTTAATCACATGCACGCCAGCTTTGGTCAGAGATAGGAGCAGAGAGCGATCCGCTGTTTGGTCCGTGATTAAACCCGTCAAGTTCTTGAGCTGACAGAAACGCCACAGGGCTGTGCGGCCCAGCTTCGAGCCGTCGGCGACCACGTACACGCGCTGCGCGGCAGCGGCCATCTTCTCCAGAATCCGGGCGACTTCAGGTGACTGGTTGTAAACAGCGCCCTCGGCGTCAATGCCGTCCGCACCGATGACAGCGAGATCGGCGCGGATGGACTCGATATTGGCTTCAGTCAACGCACCAGCCAGATCGGGCGATCCAGGCCGCAGACAGCCCCCCAGCAACATCACTTCGATCTCGTGATCGTATTGCAGCAGGCTCGCAATCGGCAGCGACGTTGTGATGACCCGCACGCCTCTGCGGCCACGCAAATGCTGCGCCACGGCCAACGTGGTTGTGCCCGAGTCGAGCAGCACCGATTGGCCCTCGTTAATCAAGGCTGCGGCTGCGCGGCCAATCGACCGCTTCCCAGCTTCATTGTCCTTGGCGCGCGAGAGGAAGGCGAATTCAAAGCTGATGCGTTGGGCCATCGTGGCCCCGCCGTGAGTACGAATCACCTTGCTCTGATCGGCTAGCGCCTGCAGTTCGCGCCGGACGGTCATGCCGCTCACCTTCAGCTTCGCGGCGATCTCCTCGACGGAACATTCGCTACGAGCGCCCAGTAAATCACAAATACGTTTCTGTCGGTCTGGTCGGTTCATGGTGAGGAAAGAGCGCTCGCGCTTTGGTGTTGGAAGAAGGATGATGGTTTAGTAGCCAAGTTCGCGCGCTGTTTCCCCGATGGCTTCGTCAATGATATTCATGCCATTGAGCAACGTGTCCTCGTCCATCACGATCGCCGGGCTCATTCGCAAAATGTGGCCAGCGGGAATCCAGGCCAAGCCTTTGCGAAATGCCTTCTGATAAACCAATTGCCCGGCTTGGTCGAAGGGTTCGCGGGTGCGCCGGTCCTTGACCAGTTCGATGCCCATCAAGCAACCCTTGGCCCGCACGTCGCCCACAATGCGGTGCTCAGCCTTCATTTGTTCCATGCGTTGTTGCGCCACCCGTCCCAATTCCGCCGCGTGTTCGAGCAGTTGTTCTTCTTCGATGACCTCCGTGGAAGCCAGCGCTGCTGCGCATGCCATCGGATTGCCGCCGTAGCTGCTGGAGGCGGAAATCTTTTCAAAACTTTCCTGGTAGGGTTCACGCACCGCCACTGCGGTGACGGGGAACCCGTTGCCGAAACCCTTGCCGATGGAAACGACGTCGGGGAGGACACCCCAGTGTTCCAGGCACAGCCATTTCCCCGTGCGCCCCCAACCGGTCAGCACCTCGTCGGCCATGAGCAGTAACTTCTTCTCATTGCAGTATTGACGCAGTTTTGGAAAGAAATCATCCGGCGGCATGATGGAGCCGGCCCAGCCTTGGATTGGCTCCAGGACGAATCCAGCCACATCCCCAACTGTCCCGCTCGCGATGTATTCGTCGTAAAACGCGATGTATTTATCAGTGTCAATCCCGCCTTGCTCGTTCGTCCACAGCGGACGGTACGTGTCGGGCCGCGGCACCAGATGGCAGCCGGGTGCGCGGACGCGGCCATACACTTGTGAGCGGATCTGCGCCAACGAGACCGCCCCGTAAGTTTTTCCGTGGAAATCGTTGTAGCAGGAAAGCAGTTCGCCTCGGCCGGTGGCTGCCCGGAGCACACGGATTCCGGCTTCGACCGCTGCTGTCCCGGAGTCGTAAAATTGGTATGCCTTCAAATCGCCAGGCAACACTGAGGCCAGCTTTTCCACCAGGGCCGTCTTGATGCGCGTTGTAAAATCGTGCGCGTTCATGAGTTGCCGCGCATATTTGGCCACAGCCTCGCTGACCTTTGGATGGCAATGTCCCAGCGTCGTAACGTAGATCCCGGAGGAGAAATCAATGTAACGGTTGCCGTCCACGTCCACCAGCAGGCAGCCCTCGCCGGACTCGAACGCGACGGGAAACAGCTTCACCTGGCTGCTGAGACCCTTGAAGTGCTTTGCGCATCGCCGATGGTATTCTACGGACTGCGGGCCGGGCGGCGGGGTCCCGATTTGGGGGCAACAGCGGACGCTGGCCGTGGCCCACGCCAGGCTCGAAAAGGCTGAGTCTGCCGCAGGGAGCTCCGGGTTGTGTGTCGCCGGGATGACCTGGTGATTCTGGCGGGTGGTGCCGGGCCTGTTCACGAGAGGCGACTGAGAGGAAGAAGAAAGCTTATCGTTCATTTGTGTTCAAAATGAACATGTTCCGTTTGTTTGGCAAGCGCGAATCTCTACACAACGTCCGAAGTAATTGCACAGGAGTTCAATCGAACATCCGCGGTTTCGGCCCCATAGAACGCCCCGCATAGCAGTCCGCCCGACGTAGCCTCAAACAGCGACATCCAATACGGCGAGAGATACGACGCGGTTTTCACGGCGGGCTTGCTCGGCAGCGAAGACGATGCGGTGACTGGCCAGTGTCTCGTCAGGGCCTGACCAGACCTTGCGCTGGTCGCCTGTGGCAACTGCTTCGACAAACGCTTTGATAATGCCATAATCGCCTCCGCCATGGCCGGTCGCAGCGGTGGTGGAACCCTCCGCCACGGTGGTATCAATGACCCTCTCCTTTTCTGTGACAAAATCAAAGACGTTGATTCTGACACTGTCGGTCTCGATGTAGCCGCGCGTGCCGAACAGCCGGGTTTTGCGATGGAGCGTCGGCGTGAAGGCGGTCATGGTGAAGTTGGCGGTCGCGCCGCCGGCAAAGTTCAGGATGACTACCTGGTTGTCCACCGCGTCGTTATCGCACGCATAGACGCACCGCCCGTAGGGCCCCTCACGCAACGCCTTGGTGACGCCCTCGCGTGTGCGGTCATCGGTGATGACCGAGACGCAGTAGTCAATGATCCAATCGTGTCCACGCTCGCTGAGATAGAAACGCTTGGCGGAATATGGGCATTGCGCTTCGACGCCACAATCCAGACAGCGGTCGGCGGCGCCGTCAGGGCGTTCGGAGGCGCGGAAATGGCGCAGGCTGCCGAAGCTGGCCACGCTACGGCAGGGCTGGCCTATCATGTGGCGAATCCAGTCCATATCATGGCAGGACTTGGCCAGCAGCATGAAGGTGGATTGGGCCTCGTTACGCCAGTTGCCACGCACGAAGGAGTGTGCCTGATGCCACCACGCCACCGGCTCGAGGTGCTGGACGCTGACGATATCCCCGATCGCGCCGGAGTCGAGGAGCGTCCTCAGCCGTTTGGTAAAATCGGTGTAGAGCAAGACGTGGCAGACGGCAAAGAGATTGCCATGCTGCTTGACGCACGCCACGATTCGCTCGCACTCAGCGAGGTTCGTGGACATCGGTTTTTCCAGGAGGATGGCGTAGCCCTTGGGCGCAAGGGCCAGCACAGGGTCGAGGTGCATTCGATCTTGCGTGCAAATCAACGCCGCATCGGTCAGGCGCGGCACACGGGCAAGGTCTTGCCACGAGTTGAAGACGTTTTCTGCCGCTATGGCGTGGGTCTGGACCATCTGCTCGCGCTGGAACGGTCGCGGCTCGGCCACGGCGACGACTTTGGCGAGGTCGGGATGTTCAAGGGCGTACTGGGAGTATGCCTCACCGCGCTTGCCGGCACCGACAATGGCCAGGGTAACTGGATGTTTCATAGTCTCGATTGCATCATTCTATACGCATTGAAAGGGGCCTTTGCGGACGCCCGGAGTTTAATTTCATTGGGCCGGCCGCCTTCGTGGACGAAGCGGCCCAGCGCAGTCACAACCTTTGGATTGGTTAAATACTCGCTCGTGGACCACGTGGAGCCACCATCCCCGCCATTGAGACCGACATTCACATCTGCGGTGGCGTCGTCGCTGATGATTGCGTTGAATCTGAGGAACTGCGCGTCAAACGGCAGACCCGAGAGGCATGCAAGCATGGTGCAACGGGCAAGGAGAGAAATGTGTTTGCCAGCGGAGGCGTTGTATTTTTCGTCGCGTTCCCCGTACGGCCACCAGGCACGGCGCGCACCGCACACGCTCAGGAGGGCGATTCGGGTCATTTGGCCTCCACGGCTTCAGGAAGTGGCTCACGCACCAGGGGTTTAGAGATGGCCGCCCCGGCATGCATCACCGAGCCGTCATCACTGAAATCGCGTTCTGTCGAGCGGAGGCTGCGCAGCAGGTTTCGCAGGTCGCGGAGGCCGCCAATGCCCAGCCAGAGGGTGGTTCCGACCAGCAGGACGAAGCTGATATACAAATAGACGTGCCAGAACTTCGCCCAGGCCCATTGTCCCGGGTCCGCCAGTAACCCATAGACCATCCCAGCCGCAAAAACTCCCAGCCAAGCCAGAAAATAACCGACTATCAAATAGGCAGTCAGGCGGTCGCGCCGATTGAACATCGGCGTGATGCCGAAGATCGTTTCCCACCAGCGGGTCGGAACCAACCTCGGCAGAGGCTCGCCTTTGGCGGCGTAGAAGCCGCGGTAAAGCATTTTGTCAATGTTGAAAGCCGGCTGGTTATCCAGGCAGGACACGACCACATAAACGGCCACGCTGAAAAGGATGGTAAGCAGGAAAACCCATTGGCTGTTGACGGGGAATTCGTGGCCGGTCCAACCGGTCCAACCCCAGCGCAGAACAATATAGGCAATGCCCAGCGCCGCGCCGCAGACCAAGGTCGTAACTGCGGCCCGCGTGGTGCCTTTTTTCCAGTACAGGCCGCCGAGCATCACTGCGCCCGCCGGGCCAAGCCAGACGTTGTTAACCATGGCGAAATACATGAGAATGCTCTGGTTGGGTTTCCAGAACAGGCTATACACGAAAGCGACAAGACCAACGGTGGCGATGGCGCCTCGCAAAGCCCAGAGATGGGCCTGGGTGCCCAGCGGTTGCATGCGGAACGGCAAGATGATGTCCTGGAGCAGCACTCCGCCCCAGGCATGCATGAAGCCGTTATGGCTGCTGATCAACGCCGCCATCATAATGGCGCAAAACAGCCCCACCAACCCCACCGGCAGCAGCGCCGGCAACGTCGCCGTCACCCGAATCTGGTCATGCACATTCGACGGTACCGACTTCATCGCCTCTGTGATTTGGGCCGCCATCGCGGCATCGGCCGGATGATGCATGAGCTTGAAAGCGCACAAGGCAATCATCATGAAGAAAACGAGCAACCCCTGCCAACTGATCTGCCCCAACAGGTAACCCATCCTCTGCTCGTGGGCTGTCTTGCCGGAGCCGAGGAAAGCCTGGGAAGGAACGTTGCTCATGGCGCAATACCAGGCCCCGACGATACCGATGATGAAATACCAAAAGTTGAAATCCTTCGTGCCGGAGGCGTGAATCGGGTCGAGCAGCGAGGCCTCTTCGCCTCCGCCGGTGCTCAAGCACTGCACGATGGCGTTCCAGTCGAACACCGTGAAAAACAGGACGGCCACAATGACCACCGCGGCGACATTGGTGAAAAGACCCTGCATGAAGTTAGAGACCATGACGCTGGTGTGGCCGCCCATGACGATGAATCCCAGCGGCACCAGCACCATCAGACCGGTCAGCGCGACAAAGGTCGAACATTGCAATCCGCCCACCAGGAAATGCTCTGGCAACCCGATAATCGACATGAAGAGCCGCGCGCTTACGGCGGGAAAGATGCCGAAGTTGATCATACCGGCCAGCCATGAAAGAATGCCGGCCATAAGGCGCAGCTTGCGGCTGTAGCGAGTCTCGAGGAATTGCGCAATCGTCATCGAGCGGGTCTCGCGGAAGCGATAAACGCCCCAGCCCGACACACACATATACACGACGAAGGGCGTCGAGAGCATCATCCACCACATACAAGGCATGCCGCCGGTGTAAAAGATTTGGAACATGGCGACGATGTTGATGGCGCCGATCCATTCCATTCCCGAAGCCATCGTCAGCATATAGCGTCCGGCGCAGCGCCCAGCCACCAGGTAGTCCGAAACGCTTCGGGTCAGCCGGCTGCCGATCACCGCCATGGTGATGAACAGCGTCATCACGCTGGCCACCACAGCCCAGTCGATCAATGTCATGTGCATCGCTCGCATATCAGAATCATCCTTTTCTCTGAATCCGCACTACGGCTCCGAGTGTGTGCGGTTCGAGCTTCACATCCGGATACAGTTTCCAGCAGTCTGGACCGATGGGTTCGATGTGAACCCCTCGGCTGCTGTCATGCAGGGCCGGGTTGAGGTTGGCCGGGAAAGCTCCCGCCAAGCAGTTCTTATCCCAATGCCGGATCGCCCCCAGAATGACCGGAGCCGGACCGAACTGTGTGGCCGCCTCCGCCGAAGCCAGGTCGGCGGCCGGTTGAGCGGTGCTGGCGGGGCTGCCCGCAAACGAGTCGAAAAGCTTGAACGGATAACCCGGCGGCCGTTGTGCTTACACAGTCGCAATGTCAGATTCGCAGCTCGGCTAGAACGCGTGGGGGAGACAACCTGATCGTTCATGGAAATGAATGTTCTACGATGTGACAGCCAATGAATGCAGCACTGCCTGGGACAAGTATTTGCATTATAGTCCCTCCACCAATTTGTTCATTTCGGTTTCCTCTCGTTCAATGGACTCCACCAGTTTGAACTGCGCGCGGCAGCGGTCGAGGTTGTGGCCATCGCGATGAACCTTGAAATAGGTATCGCCGGCCAAGAAGTCCGTGAGGAAGCGGAGGCCGATTTCAAACGTGATGAGCTTGCCCGCAAACGTGAGGTGTTGCTTCTCTGCTTTCGTCAGGAACTCCGAGGCCGACGCGAGATAGCCGCGCACCAGTGCCTCAAACATTGGAAACTGCATACTCACCTTCGACAAGTCGCGCTCATCCTCCTTCATCGGACTGGTCGCCGTGCGCACCATGTCGCCGAAATCGTACAGTGCCAAGCCAGGCATCACGGTGTCGAGGTCAATCACGCAGATACCTTCGCCCGTCGCGTCATCGAGCATCACGTTGTTGAACTTCGTGTCGTTGTGCGTGACCCGCTCCGGCAGGTTCGCATCCAGCAAGACACTCGTGATCGCTTTGTTCCGCAGGGCAAATGCGATTTCCGGCTTTGCCAGCGCGGCGCGGTTCACGGCGTCGGCTGCAATGGCTTTCTCCAGTGCGAGAAATCTTTTTGGTGTGTGATGGAAATCCGGGATGGTGTCATGCAAACGCGGCGCAGGCAGGTCGGCGAGCATACTTTGGAAGCGGCCGAACGCCTGGGCTGCTTCGAAGGCTTGCGCCGTAGATTGCACCGCGTCATACGTGCGGGCGCGCTCGATAAACAGATACACCCGCCAGTAATTGCCGCTTTCGTCGGCATGGAATGGCTCCCCGTCGCGCGCGGGGATGAGTGTCAGCGCCCGGCGGCTTTGGTCGCCCGCGCCAGCGGACTTGCCGCCGAGATGTCGCGTCACCCGTGAAATGCTCTCCATGAGCGCGACCGGGTTCTTGAACACCAGATGATTGATACGCTGAAAAATATAACGCGCGCGCGACCCCGCTTGGTCAAACACGACGCAGTAAGTGTCGTTGATGTGGCCGCTACCGTAAGGCTTGGCGCTCAGAAATTCGCCGTAAACCTGAAATTGCCGGGCGATGGCACGCACGTCGTGTTTCAACCTCATGTTTTTCGTCAACTCGGCCATCGCTGGCATGAAACATCCCGATTCATTCTTCAGCGGCTGTTGTCCTTGTCCCGCAGATGATCGATCACGCAGAGCATGGCCAAGCCGCTGATCACGAAGACGCCCGAGAGGGCCAGCGCCGATCGCGCGCGCTGGACCGGACATCTTCGAACTCGCGAGTGTGGTTGCAGCGAACAAGGCATCATCTCACCTTTTAAAGCCGGATGGGATTTGGCCAATGCGGGTAGCAGGGCTCAGAGTGCGGAGTTCGAGTTTCAGGCTTGCGCCATTTTGTGGAGCGCAACCAATCTTAACCCGCTGTGCCCCCGTGCCGACGCGCGCCGCATTGGCATCCACCGGGACGCGCGCAAGTTCAATCCAGGCCGCATCGGCAATCACGGCATCCGATCCACCAACGTACTTGAGGCTGCCACCCGGCGGCAGGGGGCGAGCCATAAGCGCGACGACCGCGGTGCCGTTGATTTGCACAGTGAGGCTCTCGATGGGTTCTTTGGCGGTGGACCGTACGATCCATTGCAAGGGCTGTGCGGCGTCGGCATTCTGAAACTGGAATTCCGTGGCAGCAGCATGTCCGGCATCGCGGGTGAACCGCGCAACGTGCGCTTCAAACAAATCCCACCGGCCTTCACCCGCCGGTTCGAGATGGAATTCGCAAGAATCGTTCCGGAGCGCGGCCTTGATCTTCGGCGGGAAGGATCCGGCCATCCGGGCAGCTTCCCATTGCCTGACGGCCTCGAGAATGGCAGGGGTCGCGCCGAACTGCTTCGCGGTGTCAGCAGAGGACGGGTCGGCCGCCAGTTGCGCGGTACTGGCGAGGCTCACAGCCAAGGCGAAACCGGCGTCGAATCCCGCCGCGCGCGCGAGGAGCCATTCGGCGTCTTCGCTGCTGGTAGCGGGCCCCAGCGCAAACCAGCCAAGCATGTGAGGCATGAGGTTACGCTCGAAATAGACCTGATTCTTGAAGCGATACAGGGTCTGGCTCTCGCGAAAGTCGGCATACCACGGCTCGCCCCAGTTCATCCGCGAGTAGATGTGCCAGTTGAAGTGGCCCGGGCCGCTGGCGTCGTTGATGACGCGGCCTCGCAATTCGGGCAACAAGGCGTCATACCAGGCTCCGGTAAAGAGCGCACAGCCATATTGGCCGCGTCCAGTGGACCAATTGCCCTCCAAACCATCAAAGGATAGCTGCAAAGCGCCTGAATGATTGCACAGGGCAGCGATGTTCCGGGCGACTTCCTGGGACAGAACGGCATCGGCCAGAAACACCTTATAATCGTGATCCATGAGTTTGGCCACGGCTTCGCCGCGGGCATGCGCAACGACGCGGCTGCCCCACGCGCCGCGTTGACAGTCAAGCAGCCGCCACGGCGCCTGGGTCGACAACGAGGCATAGCGGATCAACTCCTCGCCTACCATCACAGTATTAAGCGTGGTTTTGTTCGTAAAATAGTCTGGGGACGCCACGGGGATTTCCATCTGAGAAACATCCAAGTCGGCAGTCAACTCGCTGGCACCGATCCGGGCCAGGCGTGGGTCGGGTTTGGGGGTAACGTAAGAATCGTTGGGCGTGATGAAATTCGAGAGCGTGTGAAAGCCAATGCGAACGCCGACCTTGCGGGCCTTTTCCATGCAGGCTCGCAGACCGTCCCACCCATTTGGAAAGAGATCCGGCTTGAGTTTGAAGTGTCCCCAGGTCGCGAAGGGTGAACTGTGGTACAGGTATCTCAGTCCTGCGCGTTTGGTCATATCAAGGGCACGGCTTATGCTATTCTCGCCGAAATCCACGATCAAATACGAGGCGGTCGCCTCAGGCGACTCCTTGCCCCAAACGCCGTCGATCATCGGGTGGGGCAGGCCCTCGGCAACCTCGATGGCGCCGATGGTCTCCAGAGCTTTGGGTGCCGGGCAGGCAAAGAGGGCGATCTTGCTGCCGACTACGCCGCCGTCGGAGAAACCCGGAACGAGGTATTTCTCGTGGCCCCAATTCCGAATGACGCGAGGGCGGCTGCCATCACGGCAGAACGCTTGCAGCACGCTGCCGAACTCAGCTCTCTTGGCGGTGTCACCGCGAAAGCCCTGCTCCTTCCGCAACCCAGCGGGAAGGTTCGGGTAGTTACCATGATCGTCGGCCGCGAAAGCGGCCTCGAGGTCGTCTTCACGAGTGGGATAGCCGCCAAGCGTCTTGGCGTTTAGCGTCTGGATGCCAACGGCGAACTCAGCATCGCGCACCACGCCGACCGTTTCGCCGATGATCTCGCCGATGGTCGTCGGATATGGCCCCCAGAGGACGAGCTCGACGCGATCTGCAGGCTTAAGATCAACCACTTCGAAAACAGCGTGGCTCGACTCGGCTCTTACTCTGAGAACCGCGGTGACGCCGGCGCTGCCGTAATGAAGTGTTAGCTTTTGGGACTGGGCCTGCCATGCGGCACTGTCCGGCGCGTGCAGTTTGCCATCAAGGCGCAGGCTCAGCACCGGAGAGGGTTGTCTAGGGACAAGGTAACTGCGGGCACTGTCATTCCGGAAAAGGGCACACAGCGATCCTTTGCGGTCGATACCGAACGTGGCGGTCTGGGTGCGCAACGTTACGAGGGGTGCTGCTGAGGCCGCACGAGTTAGCCCGGCCGTGGCGAGTAGCAAGAGGAGGGCTGCCACAAGGTCGAGCGGGTGGCAAGAATGGCCTCGAACAAAAGGCACTGACAACCAACGAACGATGCCGCATCGCGCGGTTCTGTCTGGTTGACGAATTCCTCGCCATGCTGCAACGCCGTTCCGAGGGTGCTCCGACATTTTCATTGAGTTTCTTTTGCCCATCAAGGGCTGTTGATCCTGAGCTGTGAGGGTTCATTTCTCCGCTCGAAGAGCGAGAGGGAGAAACAGTCCCCGAGGCGCTTATGGTTCTCTTCTGTGACTTTACAAGGCGGAAGAACTGGCGGGCCGGGTCAGGCTTCCGTCCTTCATGGCTGCATGTATACGAATTGCTCGAGGAAGGCGGTAGTCAGCAAAACTGCTAATGCGGAAAATAGCCAGCCCCTCGCCCCTCAACAGCAAGGGCTTCTCCTTGCTACAAACGGTGGAATTTGGCTACCGCTTGAGCGCGGGAAAAAACGTGGAGTTTGTCGTAGATATGCTCGATGTGCTTGTGAACGGTGGCGTAGCTGATGGTCAACATGTCCGCCACTTCTTTGTAAAGATATCCCTTGGCCAGATAATTGAGGATTTGCGCCTCGCGCGGAGAGAGACCCTCGGCCTCGCGCGCAGCCGGTCCGGCTTGTTTGAAGGATTGGACCACTTTGCGGGCGATGTGGCTCGTCATCGGGGCGCCGCCACTATTGACGTCCTTGACCGCCGCCAAGAGGTCAGCGGTGCGAACCGGCTTGAGCAAGTAACCCGTGGCGCCCCCCGCCAGCGAGTTGAAGATGGCGTCAGCATCGTCATGAACGGTTAACATGATGATATGGGCCGACGGTGCCACTTCGCGCAGTTGGCCCACGCATCTCACGCCGTCCATGTGCGGCAAGTTGATGTCCATCAAAACCACATTGGGGAGATGGCTCGGAATCTCTCGAAGAGCCTCTTCAGCGTCGGCGTATTCGCCGATACACTTGATCCCCTTGGACCCGTTAAGAATGTTCGACAAGCTGTGTCGCACATGGGGATCGTCTTCCACAATCGAAACGGTGATCAGCCCATCTTCAGTCATATCAATAGCGCACTATTACTGTAATCCGTATAAATCTGTCAATCCACACTTCTGGTGATGCAGGCCAACCGCGGGTGAGGAGGGCAGGAATGCCATTAGAAACTAATGCTGTTGCGGTTCCACGTCAACGGCAGGGCCAGACGCGTGGTGGTTCCCTGGCCAGGCTGACTGAACTGTTCGAAGCGGCCACCGATCTGTTGGAGCCGTTTTTCCATGTTTGCCAAACCATCGCCGTCCAACGCCGTCCTCTGGGTAATAGCAGGCGCAGCAAAATCATCGCCGAACCCTCTGCCGTTGTCTTCAATCATAAGCCTCAGCATTTCCCGATCGGCCGTAATACGCAACCAGACCTCCGTTGCCGCCGCGTGTTTGACAATATTGTGCAAAGCCTCCTTGGTGGCCAGATAGAGGTGGTGACGCGCCATGGAGGGAAGCGAGTACGCCGGCAAAAAATCTGGCACATCCAGTCGGCAGGGAATCCCGGCCAAACGCAAATAATCCTGGGCAAACTTGCAAATGTACACTCCAAAATTCTCGAGAGTGTCGTTCTTGGGGTTAGCGGCCCACACGATTTCATCCACCATTCTAGCCAGCCCCTGTGCCAGGCAGAAAATGTCGTTAAGATGCTTTTTTCCCTGTCCCGGCGAGGGGGAGTCGCCCTGGGCCACATCGCTTTGGACCATTTCGCTGAGCAGGGCGATCTGCGTCAGGCTCGCTCCCAGGTCGTCGTGGATATCCCTGGCAATCCGAGCCCGTTCTGCCTCTACTGCTTGCTGTAGTCTCAACAGTGCCAACTGTCGCTGATGATTCCTTCGCCCGACATACCAGACCGTTGCACCTATCGCGCCGCCGAGCGTCAGGACGCAGAGGGTGATGAACCACCAAGTTTGCCAAATGTGCGGCACGATCTGCACAGACAAAGGAGCCGCCTCGGTCCATGTGCCGTCCACACCGGCCATCATGACACGGAATTGGTACCGTCCAGGGGGCAATCCACCGTAATACGCAGGGCGGGTGATCCCAGTATCCACCCAGCCGGTGTCGAATCCCTCCAGCTTGTAGCGAAACGTCACCGCTTCCGGCGCTACAAACTTCAATGGTGTGGCAAGGGATTCAACAATGCTCTTGGCAGGGGAGGATCGGAGTTCAGAGATCAGACCCACCAATGGCTGGACACGATCACCAACCACAGCCTCCTCAGGCAGGACTTGGTCGATGGCCAGTCGTTTGGCCGCCAATGCAGACACCACAGCGAAATCTTTGACGTTCTTCGAGCACCAGTTGCGCAGCAGGGAGACCTGGTTAGTCTCTACAAAGCTCCAACTGAACGCTTCTTCGCCGCTGCCGGACAACACGTAGCGATGCGTTTTCCACCACTTGACCAGGGCGGCTATCCCATCGGCCAATCTTTCAGCGGCCTGCTCGTCGGAGGCTGCAGGCCGAGCGGTGGCTTGTAGCAGGGCAATGCGGCTTTCGGCCTGGCGCGCCAGTATATCGAGGTAGCGCTGTGATCCGCCCGGAATGAAATTCGCAGGCGCGCCGAGTAGTCTCGCGCTCCTGAGGCGTTGCGGCAGGTCGGTGGGCAAAGTGTCGAGGGTTCGTTGCAGACAAGACCACGCAGGCACGAGCAACTCGGGCGGCCCTCCAAGGAAAGCGGCAAAGTCGCGCAGGATTTGGTCGTCTGGCGTGTCGAGATAAGCGAGATCGGACGACCCGCGGGCAAAGAAATAGAGATTAGGCAGCACCATAATGGGCTGTTGGGCATTCCCGAAAACGCCGGCGGCAGATTTGGCGTATTTCGATTCCTGCTTGAGGACGCGGCGGATAAGATCGAACTGCAGGACCGCGGCGGGGGGCGCCGGCTCGAACTCGATGGCCTCGTAACAAAAGATGGTTGAGCGGGACATCAAGCCAAGCTCGTCTGCGAGACTGATGTTGATCCGGCCGTTGGCCCAGCCGTCCCGATGACTGCGGCCCGGCAGCAAAGCCCACGGCTCGGGCATCCGCGATTTGAACAACTCCATCGCCGCACGTGAGAAAGGCTCAATGGGTTCGACCCACACACCGTCGGTGCCCCACCCGCACCAGATCCAGGGGATCAGACGTTGGCGTTTGGGATCGATGCCATACCGGTCGAGAGCAGCGCGGTCGGAAAGAAATACCTTGAGCCAGTCATCCGGTTTCGCCCCCGCGTAACCGCCGGGGTCTCCATCAATCGTCACGTAGGCATCCGCGTTGTTGAGAATGGCGATCATTGCTGTGCGATGCGCCAGGTAAAGGGCAGCCTGAGCAGGGTCGTCCAGGCGTATTTTGCTCCACACGGGATAAGGGTTGCGCTGCCGCCACGGCTTGGTCGCGATGGTTTGGGACGGAATGAGGTTCGGGCACTGGACCAGCCAGCACTCCAACTGTGCGGAGCGAGCGTCCTCGAAAGTTTGTCGAAATTCCCGCAACGCCGCTGCATCACTCTCACTGAGCGGCATCGGAATGGCCTCCAGCATTGGCCAGATGCCAACCTGATCGAAGCCCATCAGCCGCAGCAGATGAAACATGTTGGCGAAGTCTTCGCGCTGCCACGTGCGAACAGCAAACGGATAGTTGAAGAACCAGCCTCCATGCAAATAGAACCCCCGATGCCTGAATGCCGGTTCTTTGGCAATCGCCGAACCTTTTCCATCGATAACTCCAGTAGCGGGTTGCACGTCCATTGTGACGAGAAACTCTGCGGCCAGCGCAGGGGTTGTCCCGGCGGTGGCCAGCAAGGCGAGCACCATTATTAGGCAGGGCATCCCGGCGGTGGCTCTCACTTTCACTACGGCCGTTTGGCGGGCGGCACATAGTTGAGGTGCCAGTAATAGTCCCAAAGCCGATCGAGTTTGACGAGTTCAACATGGCCGTCGAAGAAAGCCATATTGATAGAGCCGGGCAAAGGCTGGCCAAGCGCTACATTTTGCGGTGCCGAGGTGGGGGACGTCTTGCCGTGGCGCGCTACCATAAAGCGGTTGATGCCGGCCGGGGCCGGGTTCTGTTGCTCGTACAAGTTTTTCGCGGGCGGGTCGGTAGCCGTTGGCCAACTGTCCACCCACATCGCATCGGCAAAAACTGGCGTTTGGGTCGGCTTCTGCACCTGGCTTGGACTGACAAAAGTCTTTTCTTTGTCAGGCCAGGTTGAGTACATCCAACCGTTGAAGCCGTAACCCCCTTGGAAGCCATTGGGATCCTCAGGCGGACCATAAGCCCAAGCCCGATCCGCCGCGCCGTAACCATCCCATTTGGATTTCACTGGAGCCAAAGGGCAAAGACGCACTGCCTGAACCCGGGATTGGTATGCAATGAGATCCTTCATCCACAATCCAGAAGCGTCAACCAGAGCGAAAAACTTTTTGTTGTCGTCCAAATACATGAGGCATGCCAGGCTGATCTGCTTCTGGCAGTTGACACACTGGACCTGAGATGCCTTGAGTTTGGCACGGGACAACGCTGGCAGCAGCATCGCCGCCAGGATAGCAATGATGGCAATGACCACGAGCAGTTCAATCAGCGTGAATCCTCGGCTCGCTCGCGGAGCCCGGTGTGAGACCGAAATATCATCAATCATGTTCAAGACTTTCATAATTATGCATTTGAAATCGAGATCTGGGAAGATAATTCCCAGATCTCTTACTGCATTCGCTATTGATTCACCAGGCGGAAGAATTGACTGCCTGTTGCGGGATTGATCGTTATCTGGTTGTTCACAACACCAGGAACGGGAAGCCAGGAACTAGCAGGAAGTTGAGGGCTGGATTGGAGCGTGAACCCTGTGACGATTATGGGCCAGGAAATGGTCACTGCGTCTCCAGTCCGGATGACCGAGAGCGATGGCAGAGATTTAGCCGCAGTAATGAACCTCACTTCGCTCAACGCGACGCGATCTCCCCCGGCACCCGGAAAGCCACGGCCACCTCCGTTGTTGGTAATAGTCATGCGCACCCGGTTGGCCTTAAAGGCACTGCCAAACGGCAGGCACATCGAGTCCCACCCGGTCCGAAACGGGGAAGCTACATTGACGCTGCTGGGATAGCTCGCGCCGTTGTCGCTGGAGAATTCCAGGTGAAAATCGGTGCCTTCATTATTGTTATCGTAACCCCAGACCACCAGATCGCTCAAACCGTAGGTGTCATCGAGCGTGAACTCAAACTCGGGCGGTGTCGCCCCGGCGGCGAAGTAGTTGGCTGGCCAAGTGCCCGTAGCGGTGACCCAGCGGCCCACGTTGGTGTGCGTGTCGGAAAAATAGTTCTGGATCGTAGCCGGATTGGTCAGGAGGCCCTCACCGTTGATAAGGTAAACGATCATATACCCGGGCAGCGAGTCGCCGGCAAGTTGGGTGATCGCCACCGGCGCCAGCATAACCTGACCGAACTGCGGCGCTGGGAAGACCGCCAACACAGCCTCGTCACTCACCGAGAAGCCGGCAGAATTCGTAACGTTGACGCGGTATTTGCCCGCGCTCGCTGGCTGAACATTATTCAGCGTGAGCGTAGCGTTAGTGGCTCTCGCGATGTTGTTGCTGTTGAATTGCCATTGGTAGCTTAGCGGTTGACTTCCGGCAACGGTGACCGTGAAGATCGCGGCGGTGGCCTCCATGACCCTTTGCGATGCGGGCTGATAGGTAAAGGTTGGCGGCACTCCCGGACCGACAGCGGACAGGCCGATGAAGCGCACTTTGGCCATCCCGACGCGATCACCCCCGCCTTCACCAGGAGGAGGTGGGAAGCCGCGGCCCTGGGCGTTGTTGGTGATGGTCATGCGAATGCTATTCGCTACAAAGGAACCGCCGACGAACGGCAAGCGGCCCGAGCCGAACCCCAAAAGGTGTGTTGAAGCCGCAGTCGTGTTGCTCGGGTATGTCACGCCGTTGTCGTTGGAGAACTCAACGAAAAAGTCGGTGGCTTCGTTAAGGTTGCCGGAGTAGCCCCAAATGACCAAGTCGCTGAGCGAAAAACTGCCGCCGAGCGTGAACTTAAACTTGGGCGGTGTGGCACCGGCGACGAAGTAGTTGGTTGGCCAAGTGCCCGTAGATGTGACCCAGCGGGTCGCGCCGCCGCCGTTCGTGACCGTCATGTAATTATCGATGGTTGCCGGCTCGCTCAAGCCATCGTTGCTGATCAGGACCACGATCGGGTCGATCGCGTCCCCGGCGAGTTGCGTGATCCCCACCGGTTGGATCAATTGCTCGGTAGACAGGCCGATGAAGCGCACTTTGGCCATCCCGACGCGATCACCCCCGCCTTCAC
>JBAXTC010000480.1:0-6184 GCA_037130375.1 Verrucomicrobiota bacterium
GTGTATCCACCAGCGATGATGCTTTCTTCGACACGCCGCACGATTAAACCAGCCGACCAGGGAAAATTCAAGGACGGGCCCGGCGTAGTTCAAGCTCCGTGGGCTAAGTCTTGCCGGTTTCGCGGGGTAACTCTGGGAAGCGAAAGCGGGCCAGTCTTGGCGACGGGAGGACTATTTCTGGCCTGCCTGCTTCAACTCTATCTCAAGTTGCTTTTTCGTGCCGTCTGGATTTAACCAGAACGCCTTGGCAGAAGACACCTTCTCCATTTTCATGCCCAGTTTGCTGAGATCGAAAGTTGTCGTGGCCGGCTTCTGCCTCAAGATGTATTTCGCCTCAATGAGGATGCTGTCCCCTTCAACTTTGACTTTGGGCGAAACGGAACCAACCGATACCGCGTTGCTGGGCGGGATGGTGAGGGTCATTTGCGGCCAGTCAATACGCACGGTCGGATTCGTGGAAAGGTCGCTGAGGGGCACGTTTCCAGAACTACCGCCAGATGCGCTTAGGCAACCGGCCAGCGCGAGCAACGGCAGCCACATTTTCCAGGTCGGTTTCATGGCGGCTATCTTGATGGATTACTCCTTGGGTCGGGGCGGACACAGTTCATTCGTCAGATTTTGGAAGAGGAACAATAAAACACCCATTGCTCAAAGATGCGCTCGTTAGCTTGCCCTCAAGTGTGAACTGCCCTTTGAAGCGACCCTCGCCAGGGTCCCTCACTCTTTCAGCCAGGCCCAAACCACCACGGCTGTAGATTCCGTAAACGCTTGAGTATCCTGGGCGCGTGAAAACAAACCTGCTGGCCCAGTTGCGTCGCAACCCCACAACGTGAATAACCCCGTCTTCCCCCGAGGGCGGAAGGTTTGTCGGACCGCAGGAAGCAAGCCCAAGGACTATGTCATGCCGGTCTTGCCGCCATGAGAGAGACGTTCCGGCTAACGGCACTCCCGTAGTGGTATCGACGGTCTTCAAGCAAATGTCATGTGCGCATCCGGCGACAACCAACGACAGTGGCACCAAAACGATTAGCCATTTCAGCGTCGAAACCAAGCCCGGCGTCCTCATTTGGGCATTTTGACGAGAAAACAACCATTGCTTGGCCCCACCACAACGCGTGGCTCTTCAAGTATGAAACGGTCTTGAGGAAGAGGGGCGGGCTTGATTCGTTCCGCCAGCGCCAGTTTTTCAGGAGTATATGTCCCGTAAAGCGTAGCGTAGCCGTCGCGGGAGAAGACGAACCTGCTCACCCACTTTTTGTGGATTCCACCAACAGTGATAACCCCGTCTTCGCCCGACACAAAATTGGTCGGACCAGCGGAATGACGCCGTTCGGTTAACAAATTGTAGGCCGAATCCTCTCTCCAAAGGATGGAGACTCCACTCAATGGCTGATTGTTTTTGAAATCGACAACCCTCAGGCAAATTGTCTGAGCACACCCGGATGTGAGCACCAACCCCGCAACCATGGAGAGCAATAGCCTAATAGCAGGAATCAGAGGCCGTTTCATAGGCTAATTCTTCAACAGTTGAATCAACTGGTCCCGCACGGCATCAATAATGGTAAAGTGGTCGATACCCGCAGGGTCGGACGGATTGAGGTCAACCTGGTCGCTGGACTGCGCGTAGCTTGTGAGTTTCCTCCCGTGAACAGCACCAACCCCCGGAATATATACGCCCTCGCCCGCAGTCTGATACCGGTTCCAAAAATATTTCACGTTGCTTGGGACACTGGTAGGTGGGAGCCGTAGCTTTGATACCGGGTCAATCACATACACGTCGGTTTCATGATTTCGCAGTGCGGACCGTCCAACCCAGCGCGACAGCTTGACGGCGGAAATCCCGCCCCAACTGTGCCCAAATATTTTGATTGGCTCGTCAGTATTGCACGCCCCACTCCCATTGCGGAAGTAGTTAAGGAGATACTGATAAGGGTCCCAAATATCGAGGGAACGATATATCGGAGCCCCAACTGCATCCGCTATCTCCTTCATTTTCACGTTCCCTTCATTCGGACCAGAAAACCAGGCGTTCGCCCCGTAAAAGCCAACGATGACGAGTCCCAAGCCGTCAATTTCGTTGGGAGAATCATTGCCCACAAAGGCGTAAACGTTCGGTCCGGTCAGCGTTAGAAAACTGTTTAGAGTGGGACTGCCATCACCACTTTCTGACGAATCATCGAGGTCAGCGTTTTCAGCAATCTGACGGGCGGTGGTGAGCAAATAGAAACCGGGTTCCGTGAGCGGGTCTCGGCTCAACCATCTTCCGTCCTTTTCATACCGATACCCGTAATAAAGCAGGTCGGTCTCATCATCCTGATACTTCGTCGAGAACCGGAACGGGTTCGCCTTGGCGATGGGGCCGGTGGCGCGGATGACTTCCCCGAAGGGGCCGTATTCATATTGCGCCAGGCTGTTCGTACCGGCCGCGTCTGCCAGCGCCGCCACGTTCCCATTCCCGTCAAACGCCACGAAACAGTTCGTCGTCTGCGTGCCGTTGTAACTGACCTCCAACAACCCTCCCACACCCCCAGCGCCTTGCATCGAGCCGGACAGATCGCTGCCCCAAAGATACGAGCGGATGACGGCGTTGTTTGTAGCATTCAGGTCGGCCAGAAGATTCCAGCCGTCATAGACGAATTTCACGTCGTTGGTCGGGTTTCCGCTGCCGCCAGTGTTGGGCCAGACTTGCTTGTGGATGCGGCGGCCTTTAGAGTCATACTCAAATCTGATCAGTTGCTGCGGTCCGATGTTGGTTCGGGACACCAGGCTCAGCAGACGGTTTTCGGCGTCCCAACTGAAGTTCCATCGTCCGTCGTTGGTGAGATTACCGTCCGGGTCGTAACCGAATTGCTCCGGGGTCTTGGGCACAAATTGGTTGCCTGAGACGCTCGATTGGTTGGTGGCCGCCACGGTGATGGACTGCCAGAGCGGAGCGGAGCCGTTGCTGACCGGAACTTCTTTGCGGAAATACTCGCCCTTGCGATAGGCGGTCTGATTGTTTACCGTGACGGCGTTAGTCGCGAAGCCGAGGCCCATGATGTCAACGGCCCCGGGAACGTCGCGACTGGTGTATTGGTTAAGGTTGTTAGCGGAGTAGTTCGCAGACCGGAGGCCCGCGCCACTTTGGTCGCCTCCAGCTTTGATCTGGGTCCGGTTGCCGATGTCGTCGAAGCCATACTGGAACTGCTGGCCGGCCACAGGAGTCTGATCAGACCAGTATTTGCGGCCGCTGCGCACTTGGCCCAGGGAGTCGTATTCGTAGAGCCAGTAACTTACGTCGGCCAGCGTGGAGCGGATGCGCTGGTTGGCGTTGTTGTACGCGTAGGAGATGGGAGATGGTAGCTGGGAGTTGGCAGAGGAAACGCTTTGGAGACGGTTCAGATAATCGTACTGCTTGGTCGTCGTCATGCGCGTCGTCGTGCCCTGTTTGAAGGCAATTTGGCTCACGAGCGGGGATTTGGCAAGATAGCTGTACGTTGCTGAATAGGACGTGGCGCCAGTATTATCGGTGGCCGTTTGCAGCCGGGACGCGGTGTCGTAGCCGAATGATTGTTGGATGAGTGGATTGTTGGATTGCTGGAGAACGAGGCTTGTGCGGCGGAGGAATTGGTCGTAACCGTTGGTGACTGAGAGGCCGCCGAGCGTGCCTCCGGAGTAAGATTCGCTGAGCGTTTCTCCGGCCAAGTTGTAGGCCAGCGTGGCGGTCATGCCATTCTGGACGACGGTGGCCTGGCGTCCGAGGCGGTCGTATGTGTAGGTGATGCCGGGAGTGGAATCGGAATAGCCGGCGGTGGCGAGCACGCCGGGATCTGTGAGGGGGGCATCGGGCAACCGGTGTTCCTACCCTCGACATCAACATTATTCGATTGACCCCTGCATTACATTCATCTAGTTTTAAGATGAAGCACAATCTTATTCTTATGAATCAAACCATATCGAAAACCGAACGGCCTTCATTTTCCCAATCACATTATACCGTTTTCGGAGGTGCCCATAATCCATGGCCGGCTTTGGCCAAAGCATCCGCCATCTGCTGGATCATGATCTTCACATGGGTTGCCAGCCAGTCTTCTCGCGCCGGCACTTTTATCAGCGACTTCACAAAAGGGGTGGACACCAACTACTGGGGGCTATGGACGTCATTCCCGGCCGGCTACTGCACGAATATCAATGACGCGCAGGGCGTCACATTTCAACGCATCGCCGGTTCAGATCGGCAAAGTTTCACGGCGGGCTTGACCATTAATATGGTAAACATGCGAAAAATCACCACGGATGGCGGCGGGCTTATTACCGGCGACTTCGCCGTGACCATGACCTACACCAACCTCAATAACCTTGTCTCATCCTCCGGTGATTATTGGACTTATGCGGGCAATCAATTGAAGCTCTATTTGCAATGGGGCGACGGCGGGGCGCCGGAAAGAGTCCACGTTGTCCAAGTCCTCTCTTTTAGCAGAAACTACCCTGGGTTTCAGGCCACAGCCTTTCAAGGCTCTGTTGTGGATTCGCAATATCCCTGGCAGGGCGGACAGCTTCTCAATATCCAGCCGGCGCCACCCGGCAATTCCGCCACGCTCAAAATGGCCCGGACCAACGGCGTCCTCAGTTATTACGTCAACGATCAACAACTCGGCGTCGGTGAGGGCGACTCAACGTCTATGTGGACCACCAATGGTCTCTGGAGCGTCAACCTGGTGCTGAAACAGGGTTTAGACGCCGCGCATGTTGGGGTCACACTCCAGTCCTGTTCCATCAGCGGCCCGAGTGTGAAGGACAATACACCGGTCGTCCAGCAATGGACCACAAATAACCTGCCCGCCGGCCTCATTAGTTGGTGGAACGCTGACACCAACACACTTGACGTGACCGGCCTGAATCCGGCCAGCAGCAGCGGCCAGACCTACGCGCCGGGCCGGTTTGGTCAGGCGTTCCACTTTGACGGCATCAACCAGTCCGTCGTCGCCCCTGGCAGCGCCAGTCTCGACCAGTGGACCCAGTTCACGCTGGAGGCGTGGATGAAACTGGACAAGACCGAGGATGTGGCCGGCGGCGCCCCAGGTCGCATGGTCATCAATCGGGTGGGAAACGCGACCGACCATGTGAACTTCAATCAGGGCTACCAATTCGGGTTTTGGGACAACGCGCGGCGGTTGGTCCTGAACTTCAGCACGAACGGTCAGGCTTGGACTGGTTTCGCAACCGAGGCGGTCCTGCCTGCGTCGATGCCCACCAACGTGTGGCTGCACTACGCCGCCACCTATGATCACAACGCCGTGACGCTCTACCTCAACGGCGTGCCGTTGAGGACGAATGTTATCGGCGCGGCGACGGTGGCCCATTCCACGTCTTCATTCCGCATTGGTATGGACGACAACGGAAATTGTCCCTTCCCAGGAAGCATTGATGATGTGCGGGTTTACAGCCGGGCTTTGTCTGCGGCGGAAATCGCCCATCTCTGTGCCGGGCCGAATCCGCCGGTGACGAGACCGGTGCTAAAATATACGCCCAAGGGCGATGGGAAGCTCACTTTCGAGTGGGACACAATTAACGGGCAGATGTATCATGTGGAGTCCGCCACCAGCCTCGTCAATCCTGGCTGGCAGCCAGTCGGCTGGCAACCGGTCGGCGATTCCATCATTGCCACCAATACTCTAACCTCCGTTTCCTATCCCATTGGCGCGCAGACTCCACGATTCTATCGCGTGGTTACGCCTTAACCTTAAACTGCAGGTCCGCCGACCACGAAATGCAGGTCCCGATCTTCCCATACATTAAGCCGGCGTGGACGCCAGCGCTCCGGCCTGAGATTAGGCTTTGTCGCTAGGATTTCATTCCCAAGAATACCCGCGAAACCGGTCCAAGCCTTTGTCCCGGAGGGATATGCGATAATAGCCCAACGTTTCAACGTTGGGAACCAGCGCCCGCAGCACGATAAGTCCTGAAAAGACGACTGACCGGTCGTGCAGGGATTCAGCCATCCCTGTCGGGACTTATGCACATCTAGACCCGCGCACCCAACGTGTTTCAAACGTTGGGCTATTCTCGGCCATCCCTCCGGGATGAGGAGGGTCAAATCCTAGCGGCGTTGGACATTTTTGTCCGCCACCGTGCCCAATCGCACAAAAGGGTAACCGTCCGGCGAAACCGTGCGGGGCGCACGGCGCGTCGGCTAGTTGTGCGG
>JBAXTC010000481.1:0-6163 GCA_037130375.1 Verrucomicrobiota bacterium
ACCTCAGCCACGGCGCGAGCAGCATGTTCCAATCGCTGGGCTGGAAGAACGAGGCTTATCGACCGCTCCTCGACAATGCCGCCCGGGTGATTGCGGTGGTGATCTTCCTCGGCTATGCCTCCATCCCAATCGCGATTCTCTGCGGTTATGGAAAGGAGGCTCTGAAGTGAGTCTGGACGCCAAAATACCTGACGGCCCGCTGGCCGAGAAGTGGGACAAACATAAGTTCGATTTGAAGCTGGTCAACCCGGCCAACAAGCGCAAGTTTGACGTGATCGTGGTCGGCAGTGGCCTCGCGGGAGCGTCCGCGGCCGCCTCGCTGGCGGAACTGGGCTACCAGGTAAAGTGCTTCTGCTTCCAGGACAGCCCGCGCCGTGCCCACAGCATTGCAGCCCAGGGAGGGATCAACGCCGCCAAGAACTACCAGAACGACGGAGATAGCGTTTACCGGCTGTTTTACGACACGATTAAAGGGGGCGACTTTCGCGCGCGCGAGGCCAATGTCTATCGGCTCGCGCAGGTGAGCGTGAATATCATCGACCAGTGCGTGGCTCAGGGCGTTCCGTTCGCGCGCGAATATGGTGGGTTGCTGGCCAACCGCTCGTTTGGCGGGGCGCAGGTGTCGCGCACGTTTTATGCGCGCGGCCAGACCGGCCAGCAGCTTCTGCTGGGCGCTTACCAGGCGCTTTGCCGTCAGATCGGCCTCGGCACAGTGCAGATGTATCCACGGACCGAAATGCTCGACCTGGTGGTGATCGATGGTCATGCCAAGGGCATCGTGGTTCGCAACCTGACCACTGGCGAGATTTCTTCCCACGCCGCTGATGCGGTCGTGCTGGCCACAGGAGGATATGGGAATGCGTTCTTCCTCTCCACCAATGCCAAGGGCTGCAACGTCACCGCCACCTGGCGTGCGTACCGGAAAGGGGCGTTCTTTGCCAACCCCTGCTATACGCAAATCCACCCGACTTGCATCCCGGTCAGCGGTGAGCACCAATCCAAGCTCACGCTCATGTCCGAGTCGCTGCGCAACGACGGCCGCGTCTGGGTGCCAAAGCGCAAGGAAGACTGCGGCAAGCCGCCCGCCTCAATTCCCGAGTCGGACCGCGATTACTATCTCGAACGGAAATACCCGAGCTACGGCAATCTCGCGCCCCGGGACATCTCCTCACGCGCGGCCAAGGAAGCTTGTGATGCCGGCCGCGGCGTCGGCCCGGGCGGGTTGGGCGTTTACCTGGATTTTGCGGATGCCATCAAACGGCTGAGTGAAAGTGTTATCCGGGCGCGGTATGGCAACCTCTTCGACATGTACGAGAAGATCACCGGCGAAAACGCGTATCAGGTTCCGATGCGCATCTATCCGGCGGTGCATTACGCCATGGGCGGTTCATGGGTGGACTACAATTTGATGAGCAACCTGCCAGGCCTGTTTATCCTGGGCGAAGCCAACTTTTCCGATCACGGCGCCAACCGTCTGGGTGCCAGCGCCCTCATGCAAGGTTTGGGTGACGGCTACTTCGTCCTGCCGTACACGATTGGCAACTACTTTGTAACGTCAAAACAGCCCAAACCCTCTGCCAGCCATGCGCAATTCAAGCAGGTTGAGGCGGATGTCAGAGCCTTCACCAATCGGTTGCTCTCGATCAAGGGCAAGCGGACGGCCACATCGCTCCATCGCGAATTGGGCAAGCTGCTCTGGGAGAAGTGTGGTATGGCGCGCAATGAAGCGGGATTGAAGGAGGCGCTCAAACGGATACCCGCGCTGCGCGAAGAATTCTGGAAAAACCTCAACGTCACCGGCGAGAACGGCGACCTGAACCAAAGCTTGGAATACGCGGGGCGCGTGGCGGACTTCATGGAATTCGCCGAACTGCTATGCGTCGATGCGCTGCACCGTCGCGAATCGTGTGGTGGCCATTTCCGCGAAGAATTCCAGACTGCCGAGGGCGAGGCGCAGCGCGACGACGAGCATTTCTCCTATGTGGCTGCCTGGGAATACCAGGGTGCGGACAAACCGCCGGTTCTGCACAAGGAACCGCTCGTCTATGAAGCAGTCCACATGAGCACGCGCAGCTACAAATGAACCTGACTCTCAAAGTTTGGCGGCAGAAGAACTCGAACACCCCGGGCCGGCTGGAGACCTACCAAGCCAGGAACCTGATCCCGGACATGTCGTTCCTCGAGATGCTCGATGTCGTGAACGAGGACATCATCGGGCGCGGCGAGGAGCCGATTGCCTTTGACTCGGATTGCCGGGAAGGCATCTGCGGCATGTGCTCGCTGGTCATCAACGGCGTCCCGCATGGCGGTCATCGCGGCACCGCCTCCTGCCAACTCCACCTGCGGCATTTCAAGAATGGCGACACCATCACCGTCGAACCGTGGCGGGCGAAAGCCTTCCCGATCATCAAAGACCTGGTGACCAACCGCAGCGCCTTCGATCGCATCATCCAGGCCGGCGGCTTCGTTTCGGTCAATACCGGCGGCACTCCCGACGGCAATGCCTTGCCGGTTCCCAAGACTGCCGCCGACCTCGCGATGGACGCTGCAGCCTGCATTGGCTGTGGCGCCTGCGTGGCCGTCTGCAAGAATGCGTCGGCCATGCTCTTCGTCGCCGCCAAAGTTTCCCACATCAACCTGTTGCCGCAGGGCAAAGCCGAAAAAGACCAGCGCGTGCTCCAAATGGTCCGGCAGATGGACAGCGAAGGCTTCGGCAATTGCACCGTCACCGGCTCCTGCGAAGCGGTTTGTCCCAAAGAAATCAGCCTCAGCTTCATCGCGAAAATGAATCGCGATTACGGCGCAGCGACGCTTAAAGGGAAGTAATCACCACCGAGTGGTGGATTGGCAGGCAGGAAGGGCGGCGGCAAGGACGCCCTCAAGTCCCTGCCAGGAGCTGATAAGCAGGTTGTGACCGATGGCATTCCGGGTCTGGATGATGGTTTGAGCGGGTTGGCTTGCAGAGGCCGAAAAGATTGGTTAGCCTGAAACATGACCGCGAACCTCATAACCAACCGAACCCGCGCGTTGGCCCAACGCAGCGCTAACTGTGCCGTTTGTCAGCGCGCGCGCCGCCAGCAGGCCGGCCTGGCCTTCTGGATCGTCAAGACCTTCGAGGGCCTCTGTCCCTTTTGCCGCGCCTACAAAAAGGTTCATGGCCGGAAGTCGCACGAGCCAGTTCCACCGAACTCAACCAATGTTCCAAAGCCATAAAACGAACCTCGCGCCAAAACCAAACAATGAAGACAACCGCTACCTTTAGCCCATTTACCCTCTTTGCCACCTTGGTGACCGCCACAGCCATGGCCTGCGGCGCCGAAGAGGCTGCCCAAAAGCTCGTTGTCCCCGATGGCAAGGCTTACAAAGGCAAGAAGATCACGGCCCAGACCTATAACTCCGGTTTCGCGCTCGGCCACGACAGCTATAACGCCATGGGCACGGGCGGCGACGGCAGAATCTATTACGTGCTCAGCTCGGATAACATCGACCAGGGCGCGAAGATGTTTCGTTTCGACCCCGCGACGAAGCAGATCAAGGATCTCGGCGATCTGACTGAGGCCTGCGGCGAAAAGGGCAGCAAAGCCATCCCCCAAGGCAAAAGTCATGTCAACTTCGTCGAGGCAAATGGCAAGCTTTACTTCGCCACGCACGTCGGCGTCTATAGCATCGTCGAGGGCAAGGAAACCATGGGGATTCCGCCGGCGGGCTATACTTCTTACCCGGGCGGCCACATGCTCTCATACGACCTCGATAGCGGGAAGTTTGAAGACTTCGGCATCGCGCCAGGACGCGAAGGCGTGCTGACGTTCAACATGGACAAGAAGCGCGGACGGCTTTTCGCTCTCACTTGGCCCAGTGGCATCTTCTATCGCTATGACCTGGCGAAGAAGAACCAAAAGGACTTTGGCAAAATGTGCGCCAAGGGCGAGGACGGCGTTGGCCCTGATTACCGCACCGTCTGCCGCTCGATTGCGGTGGACCAAAGCGATGGCTCGGCCTATTTCACCACCTCGGAAGGAACCATTTTTCGCTATAACGCCGCCACCGATACCGTCGCGCCGGTTGAGGGTGAGAACATGAAGAAGGATTACTTTGGCCTCTACGATCCGACCAATCCGGGTCACATGGGTTACAACTGGCGCCAGACCTCCTGGCGTCCGGACGACAAGAATATCTATGGGGTGCATGGCAACTCGGGCTATCTTTTCCGGTTCGACCCGCGTGTTCCGCGCATCGAAGTGCTCGACCGCATCACATCGGAGTCCTCGAAGCGATGCGGCATGTTCGATCAGTTCAGCTACGGCTACCTCGGCTTCGCGCTCGGTCCGGATGGCAAGACCATCCATTACCTGACCGGCGGACCGATCTACATTGAGGGCAAACGCCTCGCCGGCAAGGACAAGACCGCGATGGGCGAAGCCAAGGGCCTGGAAGACCTGCACCTGGTTACCTACGACATCGAGACCGGCAAGTACACTGACAACGGTGCGGTCTTCTACGAGAATGGCCAACGCCCGCTCTACGTCAACGCCATCGCCGTGGGCAAGGACGGCATGGTCTATACGCTGCCCCGCATCACCGAAAACGGCAAGACCCGCTCTGACCTCGTTGCGTTCCCCGGCCCGCTGAAGAAATGAGTTGATGGAGAGTTATAGCGCGTGTTTTGGTGGCATCCGCCGGTTTTTTGGAGACGAGGGGCGGTCTGATTCCGCTTGCAATCCCCCCGCGAGAGCACCAAAGTCAAACATGCCGACTAGATCGACACCTCCGCTTCCAAGCCGGGCTGTATTCTGGAGTTTTGTTGCCATTGGGGCCACCCTGGTGGCTTTCGCGGCGAATGCGCCAGCGCAGGATTGGCCGCAATTCCGAGGTCCCGGGAGCAACGGCGTGGCCCCCAATGCCAATCCGCCACTCGAGTGGAGCGAAACCAATAATATTCTCTGGAAGGTCCAAACTCCGGGTCGTGGCCGGTCCTCACCGGTCATCCTGGGAGATCGCATATTTCTCACTACCGCTCTGGAGACGGGTGTGGTGCGGACGAACATTAAGAGCGATGATATGCAGACCGCGACCCATGTGTCGCTTGGAGCGTTGTGCCTGGATCGACGTGACGGAAAGCTGTTGTGGCAGACGACGCTTTTCGAGATTGACGCGCCCGCCCCGGTCCACTGGTACAATAGCTGGGCAACCCCCACCCCCGCTGTCGAGCCAGGAAAACTCTATTGCGATTTCGGCACGTTCGGCACGGCATGCCTCAACTCGCAAACGGGCAAAGAAATCTGGAAGGCCAGCTTGCCGGTGGACCACATGGTGGGGCCGGGCAGTTCGCCGACACTTTGGCGGGAATTCCTTTTCCTCGTTCGCGATGGCATCGACACCCAATATGTGGCCGCATTGGAGAAACAAACCGGTCGGACCTTGTGGAAGGTCGAGCGTCCACCCCTGACAGGTGGCAACCAAATGCGCAAAGCCTTTTCCACGCCGCTGATTATTCGCACTGGCAGCGGGCCGCAGGCCGTGATCCCTGGAGCACAATGGGTGGTGTCTTATGAACCGGAAACCGGCAAGGAACTCTGGCGGGTAAAGCACGGAGAAGGTTTCTCATTCGGCACCGAGCCGGTCAGTGGCAATGGGCTGGTTTATGTGGGGACTGGGCTCTTTCACCCGCAGGTTTGGGCCATCCGTCCGGATGGCCGTGGCGACGTGACTGAGACGAACGTCGTCTGGAAGTCGGAACAAAGGGCTCCTAACATGTCGTCCCCGGTGCTGGCAGGCGATGAAATCTACTGGGTATCGGACAACGGTGCAGCCGTCTGCTCGGACAGCCGGACTGGGGAACTCATCTGGCAACAATCGATTCCAGGCACTTATCTGGCATCCCCCATTGGAGCCGGTGGCCGGGTCTATTTCTTTGAGCGCAGCGGCAAGACGACCGTGTTCAAGACCGGCCGCCAAATGCAGCAGCTCGCCCGGAATATTCTTCCCGGGCCGCTCGTGGCTACTCCCGCCTTTGTGGGGCCCGCCATCTTCCTGCGCACCGACGGGTTCCTCTACTGTATTCAGCAGAGCGGAGCGGCCGCAGCACGATAAGTCCTGAAAGGACGACTGACCAGTGAGGCCCTCAAACTGGAGGAGTTCCGCGCCAAACTGCGCGGCTGGATTC
>JBAXTC010000482.1:0-6140 GCA_037130375.1 Verrucomicrobiota bacterium
AGTGAAATTAACTCCGTAGGAGTGGCATGTTTATAGAAACGGACACCCAGCCACCGTCCAAGCTCCGGCAGGAGCAGGATGTTCATGGTTCAAGGTCTGGTGGGCGCGATCTTCTGGGGATTCCGTTTCATGCCGCTCCTGCCGAAGCTTGGTTCGCCAGCCACCGCTCGGGCTATAAACATGTCACTCCTGCCGAAGCTTGCCGGTGCGCAGGCGACAACCAAGCCGCCCAATACTGCCCCACGCCCTGTCAAAATGAGTTTCCTGCGGTCAAGGAGTGGATGGAACCAGCACGAGGCGAATGTAATTCTGCGTCGTGCCGGACACGTCTTGTTTGAGACGAACCGTGACGGTATCGGTCCCGTCGCCGTTGCTGATGGTGGGGCCGGTCTGCTCAACAAAGCTCGTGCCGCTGCTCCACGGGGCGGTGAGAGTATCGGCGACTTCGACGCGGTAGAGGTAGCCGCCAGCGGCATAGCTCACGCCCACCGTGCCGACGCCGCCGGTGCGCTGGCGATACGTGAGCACAAGATGGCCCGCGATTAAGGAGGGCGACGGGAAGGCGACGCTGGCCGCGTTGGTGGGGTTCAGACCGAAGGCATACTCGAAGATGTTGTTCAGGCGATCATGGTCCGGATCGGCGAGGCGATCGGCATTGGCGCCAGTGAGACCATAACCGGCGATCCAGTCTGGGAACGGATCCGTCGAGTCGTCAAGGTTGTTCAAATCGGTGATTTCGGCGGCGCTCAGCACGCGGGAGTAGATGTGGATGCGGCTGACCGCACCGCCGGAATCTTCGCCGCCGTCGTCCTTGAAGAAGCGCAGGATGTTGGCGCTGCTGACAACCCCGTATTGGTTGGCAGAGTCGTTCAGGGTCAGACGTTGCACTCCGTCGCAGTACACCGTCATTTGGCCGGCCGGATCACGGGTGACGGCGACCATGTGCCAGGTGTTATTGGTCAGACACACCGCACTGGAGGGGCTGTAGTTGTAGTAATTCAGTCCGCCGCCATAGGCGTAGAGCCCGCGATCTATACTTCCGGTCTTCGTGTCCAGGATGCGCTCCCAACCGTCCACGCTGTCAAACTTGAAGAGCATGGCGAACGTATAGACATCGTTGACGAACACGCCCGTGATGGGCTGCAACTCCAATCCGCAGCCCGCTCCAAAGCGCAGGACGGTGCGTGTTCCGCCCCGCACGGTCATGTTCGTGAAGTAATGGGTGATATTGCTGTTGACGAAGGCAAGGTCCGGCGGCGCGCCGATGGAAGCGGCCAGGTTGCCTTCAAAGCGGTAGAGTGCATGCGGGATCAGTGGGAAAAAGCTGGCCGCGAGAGCCGTGTTGCTGTTGACCACGAGCGAGGCCGTCCGGTTGGTGCCGGAAACAGCGCCGGACCAACTGCCCCAAATAAAGCCTTGGTTGTTGCTGGCGGTGAGAGTGACGGCGGCATTGGCCGGGTAGTAGAGATTGGAGACACCCGGCGGCCAGGTCGAGACTGTGCCGCCGTTGGTGGGATTGATCGTGATGTTCAGCGCGTAAAATGCGCCGGCGTAGGCGGTCTTGCTGGCTTCGGACGTGTTGCCGAAGGCGCCGAGGTTGACGCGGAGGCCGTTGTAGTACGGCTCGTTCGTGAAGACGGTGGAAGGATCGCCCGCATCAATGCAGGGCGAGTTGGTGGCGTCGGCGAACCAGAAACCGGCGTGATACGAACCGGCAGTGGAGGCGAGATGGAAGTCGTCGTCCAGGCCGTAGAAACCGCCGAGGATGTCGTCCGCGCCATTCGGGTCCACAAAGAGCGGATTTGCGCTGAGACTGTTGGTGTCGAGGCCGGTGGTGGTTTTCCACGCGGCGAGGTTGGTGCAGATCGTGCCGCCCCAATAACCCAGCGTGGCTCCGTCCGTGGCGTAGATGTTGTTGAAATCGCTGACCGTCGGAGTGGCCGAGCTGTTGTTGTAGTAGATGGCGTAGTGTCCGCTGCCGCCTGCCCAGATGATGTTGTTGCGGGTCACGTCGCCCCAAGGCCCACTCCAATAGAGGCCGTTGCCGCCATAGAGCGTGTTGTTCTGGATGATGTCGCCGTTGCGGTTTACGAATATGTTCCAGTTACCCTGATTGAGGCGGTCGTTGTCATAGACCAAGTTGTTGACGACGGTGTTGGCTCCATTCCAGGAGTCCACCACGATGCCGTGGCCGCCATTGGAATAGACCACGTTGCGGCGTGTGATGCCGCCGCTCACGTACATGCCGGTCGCGTCACAGAGATAAACCGTGTTGCTGATGGCAGTGCAAGTCGCTCCCGAGAGCTGGATGGCGGCAATGTAGTCGGAGTAGCCGGTGGACTGGCCTTCGCGCACCGTGTTGCCAATCACTTGGACGCCCGCCGAGCCGCGAATACTGCCTCTGGTATTGTGGAGATAGTTGCCGTCGACAAGGAGCGGGCCGCTCAGATCCATGACCCAATAACTCATGTGGTGGAATTCGTTGCCGCTGATGACGCCGACCCCGTCGCCGCCGATGCCCTGCTGGTTGTCATGAACCAGGTTGTTCACGAGGTTCAGATTGGTGGCGAGCGTGAAGGAAACGCCACGCCCACTGTTCTGGTAGATCTCGCAGTTCACGACTTCGATGCCGTCGCAGAGATTACCGACCACGCCGCTGATCACGATGGCAGAGGAAGCGCCCTGTATCTTTAAACGTTCCAGGCGCACATAGTCATTCTGCGCGATTTGAATGGCGTTCTGCCCGGTGTCGTTGCGGTTGAAGATTGTGCCGTTGGGGCTACCGAGGAAACCAATCGGCTGTCCGGGCGCACCCGATTCGAGAAGGTTGATTGTCGAGTCCAAGGTCCACAGGCCCGTGTCAATGCGGACGGTGTCGCCCGGCATCAGCTTGTAGGTGACGATGAGGCGCTTGAGGTTGGCCATCGGTGTGGCGGGAGTGAGGCCGTCGTTGGCATCGCTGCCGATGGCGGTGCAATAGACGTCGTTTGTGGTGCTGCTGTCGTTGACGTAGAAAGTCGTGCCGGTGTTGGCCAAGACGCGCAAGAGGCCGGACACCGAGGGAGTGCCGCCCGCGTTGGGTGTGGCGCGGACTTTGTAGTTTGAACCGGGCGTCAACGCGCTGGTGTTCCAGGCGAAGACTCCGTTGGCGAAGGGCAGTGCCGTCGCGCCGGGAATTCCGCTCCAACTGCCGCCGCCGTTGCTGGAGTATTCCAGCAAGACGGTGTCGCCTGACAGCCATGGACCATGCGTCCACCAGTAGATCGGGACGGTTCCGCGCAGGACCGGGCCACCGCCAATGAGGCCCAGTTCCACCCCCAAGGTTCCACTGGAGAGCGAGGCATCGGTGGTGCCGCCGAAGGCGCCGAGGTTGATTCGTCCTCCGTTGGGGGCTTGTTCCGCTTTAATGGCGCTCGTCGGCAGTCCGGCGTCAATGCACCGACTATGCGTCCCATCCGCCGTAAACCCGGCTATGGTCAGCGCTGTGTAGGGAAGTCCTTTGTAACTGCCCACTGTGCTGGCGAGGTGGAAGTTGTCATCCAATCCGTTCGTGCCGCCCAATACGCCATCGACGCCGGCTGGATTCACGAAGAACGGATCAGTGGAGCAGCTATGAACATCGTAGCCAGTGGCTTTGCGCCATTCGAGCAGGTCATTTTGATTGCCAAGCCAGGCGCTGAAGGTGGCACCGTCGGTGACCAGAATGTTATTGTAGTCACTCTCCATGAACCCGTCCGGGTAGCGGTCCATATGCGAATAGCGTACGAGGGCATAGCGTCCCGCGCCAGTGGCCCAGATGATGTTGTTGCGGTTGGTAACAGCAATGGGGTTGCCGATATAGATGCCGTTGCCGCCATAGCACGTGTTGTTCTCTATCAAAGCTTGTTTGCCTTGCCAGTAGTTGGCTGAGAGCATGATGTTGTATTCGTCAGCCGCATCGCCGTTGTTGTAGCAAAGATTGTTGGCGATGACGCGGAAATCGCCCTGGTAGCCATCGACGTAGATGCCGTGCCCCTTGTTGGAATAGACGACGTTGCGGCGGGCGTTCGCGCCGGACTGGGCCGCGATGCCAGAGCCGTTGTTCAGGAAGACCCGGTTCTCGCCGGCTTCGGAGGCACTGCCTTCCACGAAGATGCCGTCGGTGCCGTTGCTGAAGACGGTGTTGCCCTTGCATGTGACGAGAGTGGTGCCGGCGATTCCGGTGCTGTCGTTTTGGAAAACCTGATTTCCTTCCACGAGCAAGGGGCCGCCCCAGACCCGGATGGCTTCGTAGTAATCGGTGCGATAGACGCGGTTGTCGCGGATGACGCCGCTGCCGCCGCCGTAAATGCCGTTGTAAGTGTTGTCGTGGATGTCGCAGTTGGCGACTGTCAGGTTGGTGGCGCTGGTGAAATAGACCGCGTAGTGGGAATTCGTGGACAACTCGCAGGCCAGCACTTGCACGCCGTCACACAGATCCGAACCGCTGCCTTCGATGTGAATGGCGTCATAGCTGTTCACGATCTTGAGCGATTCGAGGCTAAGGTGGTCCACCCGGCTCAGGAGGAACGCGTTTTGTTGGTTGTCGCCGCGGTCGAACCGCGAGCCGGCGGGGTGGGTGCTGCCGATGAAGCGAATCTTCGCCGCCACGGAGCCGGAGTCGAAGAATTGGAGCGCCGAGTCCAACCGCCAATAACCGGTGTCAATCCAGACCCGGTCGCCGGGGATGAGCGTGTAGTCGCGGAAGATGCTCCTGAGCGTGGCCTTGGGCGCGGACGGGGCAAGGCCGGAGTTGTTCTCGTTGCCGATGGCCGTGCAATAGACGTCGTTGGTCGGGTTGGCATCGTTGACGTAGAAGTCGGTCGGACCGTTGGCGAGGATGCGGATGGGACTGATCTGCTGGTTGGCGCCGGAGGTGTTGGACACGAGGCGCACGCTGTAGTCTGTGCCGGGGACGAGGCTGGCCGTGTCCCAATCATACGAGGCTTGGGTATAGGGTAGCGCGTTGGCACCCGGAACCTGGACCCAGTTCGCGCCGCCGTTGCTGGACCATTCGAGGCGGACAGTTTCACCGTCCGTCCAGGGGCCGCGCGTGAGCCAGTAAAGGGTCTTCACACCGCGCAGGTTGTCGTTGGCCGCCAAGTTGAGAATGGAGATGCCGGGCACGCCGGGCGAGAGCGACGCATCTGCCGTGCCCCCAAAGGCACCCAGGTTCCGCCGCCCACCGTTGGGTACCACTTCATCACCCACCGGTGCAGAGGGGAGACCAGCATCCATGCAGGGGCTGGTTTGGGGATCGGCCGTAAACACCGAGGCCGCCGTGGCCGTGAAGGCCGCCCCTTTGTAACTGCCGACCGCGCTCATGAGGTGGAAGTTGTCGTCCGACCCATTGGTGCCTCCAAGGACGCCATCAGCGCCGGCGGGATTCACAAACAGGGCATCTCCGGAGAAGCTATGGCTGTCCAGCTTCACGAAATACTGCCAATCCGGCAAGGTGGACTGCTTGCCTAGCCAGCGACCGACAGCGGCGCCGTCCGTGGCGTAATAGTTATTGTTATCGCTGAGAATAACGTCCGGCCAATTCCGGATTTCGATGACCACCTTGTTGGTGCCCGCGGCCCGGATAATGTTGTTGCAGTTGGTGAACCACTTGGCGCCGTAGCAGCAATACCCGAGCGACAAACCATTGCCGCCATACAACGTATTGTTCTCGAAAATGGTGGCGCACCCAGTACCGTCCACATACACATTCCACGAACCGTTGCCATACACCAGGTTGTTGCGGATCTCCTCCCCGCTTCCCCCGCCCTGGATGCCATTAGCGCCATTGGAGAAGACCACGTTTCGCCGCGCTTTGCTGCCGCGCTCCAGGTAGATACCGGTCCCGGCGTTACCAAACACGCGGTTGAATGACACCTCGTTGGCACCGCTGCTGAGAATGCCACGAGAGTTCCGCCAGGAAGTGTTGCCCGAGACGACAAAAGTCCCGCTGACCTGGAGGCCCTCACTGCTGTTGCTGAAGCACTGGTTGCCCTGCACGAGGCCGGAGGAGTCCACGTAGAGGCCTTCGTAGTTGAAAGAGGTGATGTTGCTCACAATCGTGACTTGGACGGCAGCCCCGAGGCTCGCGCCACGACTGCCGTTGTGATGCATCGAGGACG
>JBAXTC010000483.1:0-6135 GCA_037130375.1 Verrucomicrobiota bacterium
TCGTAAGACTACGAACCCACTGACTGGAGAGCCGGATGCGGGAGATCCGCCCGTACGGTTCGGAGGGAGGGGCAAGGTTAAAACCCTTGTTCCTACCCCTATCGATTTTGCAGGTTCATGAATCCGCCCTGCGGTGGACAGCTTGTCCGTTGATTGCATTGATGGTTACAGATTCAGATTCCTTATTGCGAGCACCAATTCCTCCCCGCTGAACGGTTTCTTAAGGGTGGTGTGCGCTCCGAGAGCATTGGCCATCACGAGATAGTTTTCAGGACCGACTTGTCCGCCACCGGAAATCGCGATAATTCTTATGGTCGGATATTGTTTTTTGACTTCGATAATCGTTTCAATCCCATCTTTTTCTGGCATAACGATGTCGGTGATTACCACGGAAATATCCTTTTGCTCCTTCAGGAGCAAAAGCCCGATGATTCCGTTTTCCGCTTCGTAAACAGCATGTTTTTCTCTTTTCAGCAAGATGCTGATGCAGTTTCTGACAGCCGCGTCATCTTCGATAACAAGAATGTTCATAATGGACAGGTTATATAAGTAGTTGCTTTCTGCTTGTTCCTTTATCGCTGTTACTCACTTCTCAGCGGGTTATGTTGCCAGCTAATTTCATTTTTGAATCGAAGAAAATACACATGTTTCCAGAATAGATGCTTCGCCGGCATTCCGGAACTCTTCTTTTTAAAAACGTTCATATTAATACCCATGGTGACCAGGAGATTTGCTGAAACGGTAATATACCATGTTTATGCAAGTCCGAGAACTTTCAGGACAAAGATGATGCCCATGCTGGCAACCAGCCCAATCCCAACACTCGCCTCACCCGCGCAGCGCCGAGTGCATGCGGTCTCGCAATAGACAAATTCTTGTCAGTAACCCGCGGCGAGGGTGAAACGTTTGCCGGCGGAAAAGATTTTCCAGGTTTCCGGGAACCAGCAGGCGTATTCATGCATCTCATTAGCATGAACGAATGGCACCCGATACTGCCTGATACGCCGCGTCACCTGCTGGTGGCGCGCTGGGTCGAGGCGAGGTTCACCTTGCCGGTGCGGCATGGGAACAAACGCACGCGGCCGGGCAAGAGCAAGGCGCCGTCGTTCCGAAAGTCAACGTGGCGCGTGCCGGCCTGATGGATTCAGGCGTCTGCGCCCGCAGAACCAACATCGCAGCAAAAGAAGAAAAACGAAGAGAAATGAAATCACTATGAAAAGCAACATCATGAACGTACTACTGACCATTCCCTGGCAATCGGCATCGCGGTTAATTCCGCTGCGCAAGTGGCCCGGCCTGGCCGCTGCGCTGCTGGCGCTGGCTGGGCTGGCAGCGCCGTTGGTGGCCGGGGCGGCGACCGTCTGGACCGGCCCGCGCGTCACCAAGAGCAATGCGGATGGCCCCGACCAGATGACGGCGCTCGTCGCCTTGACCCGCGGGGCTTCCCAAGGACTCTTCAACAGTCAGCAGGAGACTGGGTTCACTCATTTCCTAAGCCCAAATGACACGGAGTGGGCGAATGGAACCACCGCCAATTATGCCACCCTCTCCTACACGGATTGGGATACGTGGGCCAAGATCATAAATGGGGGGCCTCCTTTCACGGTTGGAAAAGACGCCATTGTACATCTCAAGACCGACGATATTTACATCGACATTAAATTCCTGTCCTGGGCAATTGGCGGTTCCTACTCCTACGAACGCTCGACGGCGGCGGCGACGACGAACGTGCCGCCCAGCGTTTCCATCACCAACCCCGCCAGCGGAGCTTCCTTCATTGCCCCCGCCACCGTGACCATCCAGGCGGGCGCCAGCGATACGGACGGCAGCGTAACCAACGTCCAGTTCTACGACGGGGCCAGTTCCTTGGGCAATGTCACTGCCAGTCCTTACAATCTCACTGTTGGCCTGACAGTCGGCTCACACACGTTGACGGCCGTGGCCTCGGACAACCGAGGCGATACTACGACCTCGACGCCGGTGACGGTGACAGCCACCAACGCAGACACAACTCCACTGACGATGCTGGATACGAACCTTGAGGCCACCGTGTTTCTCACCGGTCTAAGCCAGCCGATGGGGGTGGTTTTTCTGGGCACCAACGACATGTTAGTGCTGGAAAAGGCGTCTGGGCTGGTGCGGCGGGTGATTGGCGGCGTGATTCAGCCCACGCCCGCGCTTTATCTGCCGGTGAACTCGAATTCCGAGCGCGGCCTGTTGAGCCTGGCCCTGCATCCGAACTTTCCCGCGACGCCACAGGTTTTTATTCGGTGGACGGAGAGCAGCACCGGGACAAACAGCACCGTAGCGCTGGAAGTGCCGCTGCTGGGCAACCGGGTGGACCGCTACATCTGGAACGGCACCAACCTGGTCTTTGACCAGAATTTGATCAAGCTGCGCTCGCTCCAGACCGACAACGTCCCCGTGCCGGGCCAAAACCCCGGCAGCACGAACAACACTGCGCAAGGGAATCACAACGGCGGCGTGCTCAAGTTCGGGCCCGACGGACAACTCTATCTTTTCATGGGCGACCAGGGGCGTCGAGGCTGGCTCCAAAACCTGCCCAACGGTCCGTTTCTAACGGGGCCGCAAGTTGACGATGCTTTTGGCGGGCCGGCCCCGGACAATGCCCACCTCTCGGGCGTGATATTGCGGTTGAACACGGATGGCACCGCGCCGGCGGACAACCCGTTTTTCGCGGCGGGGGCGGCCATCGGCGGAGAGGTCGGCGCCAACATTCAGAAGATATTCTCTTACGGCCATCGCAACGGTTTCGGGATGGCTTTCGACCCCATTGGCGGCTTTTTGTGGGAAACGGAGAACGCCGATGACGCTTACAGTGAACTGAACCGGGTGATCCCCGGAATGAACGGGGGCTGGGTCCAGTTGGCTGGGCCGCTCTCCCGGGTGCCTGACTTCAAGTTCATCGAAACGACGCAGTTTGGCAGCGCCATTCAACAGGTCCGTTATCCGCCAACCCGGGTCGCCTACAACTCGGCCCTGGCTCAGGCGCGCCTGTTTATGCTTCCGGGCGCCACCTATGTGGACCCCGAATTCAGTTGGCGATACGAAATCGGGCCCGCCGGGACGGCGTTCGTGGTCGGCAACGCCTTGGGGGCGGAGTACAACGGCACCTTGTGGATCGGATCATCAAGGGGTTTCTCGCAAGTCGGCGCCAACGGCGGAAGTTTGTACCGGTTCAAGCTGACGTCTGACCGGTTGCACGTGGATGTCAGCGCCGATCCACGCCTGGCGGACCACGTGGCCGACAACCTCTTTCGGACGCAGAAATTTGAAGGCACAGAGAGCGAGACCCTGCAAATCGGCAAGGGGTTTGGAATCACCCCCGACATTGAGCAAGGGCCGGACGGAAATCTCTACGTGGTTTCGAATACTGGCAACGCGATCTATCGCATCAGCCGGAAGCCATAATGGCAACAACGAGGCTGAGCATTCGATGAAAATAGTGAACTAACTAGAAAATGGAATATTTATGAAAACAGCAAATCAATTCAAGACAGTGTGGTTTTCCGCGGCGCTGGCGTGCGCCTTGTCCTTGCCCGCACAGGCCGATCTTATCGTTAACGGCGGATTCGAGTCGGACCTCGCGGGTTGGACGAAAGTCGATCAACTCGGGAGCGATGGGACGTTCTGGCCGCAAACGGGGCCATCGAACCCAGTCAACGGCTTCCCGGCACCGGCTCCGCCCGGCGGGGCGGAGGCAGCCATGACGGATTCGGGCGCCGGCGGAAGCCATCTGCTGTACCAAGACTTCACTGTGCCCTACGGTGTCGAAAGCGCTACCGTGGGATTCTCGCTGTTCCTGAGCAACCAAGCCGCGTTTTTCAATGCGAAAACCCTCGATTGGGCCGCGGCCAACAACATTGGGGCGTCCAATCTCAATCAGCAGGCGCGGGTGGATATCATCAGCACCTCCGCGGACGTGTTCAGTGTGGCCGGCGGGAGCGTTCTGCAGAATCTGTTTCAGACCCATCCCGGAGACCAGTCCACTTCGGCCTATACGTCCTTTCTGATCGACATCTCGGCGCTGCTGCAGGCGCATCCGGGCGAGAGGTTGCGTCTGCGCTTCGCTGAAGTTGACAACGTGGCTCCCTTAAACCTGGGCGTGGACAACGTGGAGATGACGGCCACCATTGTGCCCAGCCTGACTTATGTCGAGCGCAAGTTGGTGTCGGATATCCCAGGACAAGCAGAGCAGACCGACCCGAACCTCGTCAACCCCTGGGGGATCGCCTTCAGCCCGACGAGTCCGTTTTGGATTGCCGACAACCACGCAGGTGTCTCGACCCTCTACAACAGCAACGCCCAGCCCCTCTCCCTGGTGGTGACGATTCCTCCTTCGGCTGGCGGCCCGCCGCCCGCCGCGCCTACCGGAGTCGTCTATAACAACACGCCAGACTTCCTCGTGGGGGCCGGTCTGCCGGCACGCTTCATCTTTGCCACGGAGAACGGCACGATTGTTGGTTGGAATAGCGGAACCACTGCCTTGCTCAAAGCGGACAATTCGGCTTCCGGAGCGATTTATAAGGGCCTGGCCTTGGGCAGCAATGGCGGCAACAATTACCTCTACGCGGCCAATTTCAACGCCGGGCGGGTCGATGTCTTGGACGCCAACTACAATCCGATCACCCTGACCGGTTCCTTCTCCGATCCCACTCTCCCGGCCGGATTCGCTCCGTTCAACATCCAGAATGTCGGCGGACAACTATTTGTCACCTACGCCCTCCAGGATGCCGAGAAGCACGACGACGTGCCCGGTCCGGGCAACGGTTTCGTGGATGTGTTCGACACGAGCGGGCAGTTGATCAAGCGGTTTATCTCGAACGGCCCGCTCAATTCGCCCTGGGGTGTCGCGCTGGCTCCGGCGGGCTTTGGCGGGTTTAGCCAGGCGCTGCTCATCGGTAACTTTGGAGATGGGCGCTTCAACGCTTTTGATCCGGCCACCGGCCAGTTCCTGGGCATGCTCCTGGATGCCTCGGGCCTGCCCATCGCGATCCGAGGGCTTTGGGACTTGAAGTTTGGCAACGGCGGCCAGGCCGGCGACAGCCAGACGCTCTACTTTACGGCCGGCATAGCCGGCGGCGGGACTATCGAGGACCACGGCCTTTTCGGCAGTATTGCGTCGATTCTTCCGATCATCACCAGCATCGCCGACAAGGGAACGGCCGCGACGATCAATTGGGCTGGGGGAGTCGGTCCGTTTCTGCTACAGAAGAAACTGAGCCTGTCGGATGCCATCTGGTGGAACGTGCTGACCACTTCAAACCGGAGTGTGACGGTCGCCAAAGAGGGCGCGAGCGGTTTCTTCCGCGTCGTGAACCAAGCGCAAACCACGGTTCTGCCGTTTACGGTCCTGCTGAACGGAGCCTCGGAGATACCGCTGGTCACCACCTCGGCGACCGGTTTAGGAACCATCTCCATTGAAAGCAATGTGCTCACCTATCATATCAGCTTCTCTGGCTTGTCGTCGCCTGCCTTTGCCGCCCATGTTCATGGGGCGGCGGACGCCACGACCTCCGCTGGCGTCCTGTTTCCTCTCAACGGCGCGTCCGGGACGGAAGGCACACTCTTCGGCACCCACACCCTCACGCCCGCCGAGTTGCAGGCTATCACGAACGGTTTGGCGTACGTGAACATCCATAGCACCGCACATACTGGCGGTGAAATCCGCGGGCAAATCATGCGGTAGCCTGGGCAGTGCTAGAGCCATTAAAGGCTCCGAGCCGAACCTATCAGCAGAGCAACAAAACGAAACCGAAAGATGCCATCTGTTTTTGCCATCGCGAGGCCGCATGCATGCAGCAATTGTCACTTTCGGGAGCAGCGTGGGGCAGGCGTCCTGGTCGGGGCATCTGGCCCTGCACGGAGTCGGAGACTCCGTGGACTGGCAGGTCGGAGACCTGCCCTACACCCGGGAGCAGCGTGGGGCAGATCTCTTGCTCTTGCTCCTGCTCTTACTCCTGCTCTGGCCCTGCACGGAGTCGGAGACTCCGTGGACCGGCAGGTCGGAGACCTGCCCCAAGCTCCGTCAAGATGAGAATTGCTCGCCACCACCCAGCGTGCGCATCTTAGATTTTTCGGAGCGAGGACAGGGGCGCAAGACAGAATTGGTCG
>JBAXTC010000484.1:0-6133 GCA_037130375.1 Verrucomicrobiota bacterium
TAGGATTTGAGCCAGCCTTGCGGAGATTTCAGATGAATCCCAAAGGGATTCCGCCCGTGCGCCTGAGAGCGCACTTGAACTGCAGGGTGAAAGTCCCTGACCTGGCCATCACTTTAGCGACGTAAAATAGGGAACCACGGCTGGTGGGGAAAGGGCCAGTCGGGGTCAGAGTCCTCGTAGCGGGATGAGCGGGGCTGCAAGCCTGCGCGGCTGGTGCGACTCTTCCAAAACCTTGAGTCGAGTGCCTGAGCCAGTCCATCAAGACCATGAACTGGAAAGCTGGATGCGGGAGAACCGCCTGTCCGGTTTGGGGGGGGGGCGGCGGCCAAAAGCCGTTCTCTATCCACATCTTGCCGCCGTTCGCACGGTTGCGGACAGAAATGTCCGCGCTCCTTGCCGCCGCGCGCGCCGCTGTCCACCGAGCCGGCCTGGTTGCTGACGCGCAGCCGGTAGCTGCCGGCGTCGCTGCTCTGCACATTGGCAATCTGGAGGGGGCTGCCGGCTGAACCGGTGATCCGAAGATCATCGCTCAGGTACGCGCCATCCTTTGACCACCGATAGCTCACCGTGCCACTACCCTGCGCCTGGAGGCTAAAAGAAACCGTCTCGCCAACGAGCGCAGACTGGCCTTGGGGCTGCGAAACGATCTGTGGCGAAGTTAACGGTTGGACAACGGTCAGCGTGGCGGGTGCGGAGTTGGAGGTTTGGCGACCGGCTGTCACGCGCACCTTGTAGTCGCCCGCATGGCCGGTCGTGACGCTGGGGAGCAGCAGGGTCCGGGCGGTCTGCCCCACCATCGGCACGCCATTGAAATACCACTGGTAGCCGGGCGTGCCCGAAGCGACGACGGTGCAGAAGAAGTAGGCCGAACCACCCACCGGCACCGTCTGGCTCTGGGGTTGCTCCGTGAACGGTCAGGTTCACGATGTCAAAGTCGCCCACGGAGTCCTTCAGCTTGAACTCCGCTCCATCCAGCGAATACCCGATGCGCAGGAAGGTGATCGTGCTGCCGATTTCGAAGGCTTTCGTGAAGGTGCCGTTGGTGCCGGTTTGGAGAATCACCGAGTTGGCGGAAACCGTGGCCGCGCCGTTGGTGGCGATTTCGGTGAGCGGCACTTCGACGGTGAACAAGGTGAGTCGCCCAACCCCCTGGCCGAAAAACGGGCTTCACCGGTTCAACTCCGCCGGGCCTCGGGCAACTCTGCCAGTGAGATCTCCACGATCAAATCCTCCGCAATCCTCTCGAGGTCCTGCCGGATATGGGCAATGTCGCAGGACTCGGGAATACTCAGGGTCGCCCGTGCCTTGAAGAGGGTTTCCCCCGACATGGCCGCGCTGGCGCACTCGGTATGAAGCTCTTCGACGTTGACACCGAAGTTGGCAAGGGCATGGGAAATCTGCCGAACGATCCCTGGCCGGTCCTGGCCGACGATCTCCAACACACTCAGCCGGGCGTTTTGAGGAAGCGCCTTGGGCTGATCGGGATGCACCACAATGGTCAGTCCGCGGGATTCCAACTTCTTCAACGCAGCAACGATGGACGGCTCCTGTTCGCTCGGAACCTCGACACGCAATATGCCCGCGAAATGCCCCCCCAACCGCGACATGCGGCTCTCGAGCCAATTGCCGCCGTGTTCTGTCACCAAGCCGGCAATCGTCTCTACGAGACCCGTCCGATCCGGCCCGATCACTGTCATTACAAGCTTATGTTGCATAAATCACCTTCGTGCCGCTCAGTTGCCGACTGCTACCGAATCAAGCCCCGATTCATGACATCTCATCTATGCTCGCTTAGCTCTGACCTCCAGCGCATCCAGGGTTCGCGCAAAGATATCCTCAGGCGTGCCATCGGCGGAGATGGAAACCAGCAACTTTCGGCGTCGATAGAAGTCCGCCAGGGGAGATGTGCTCTTTTCGTAGGCTTCCATGCGCACGCGAATTGACTTCGGACAGTCATCTTCACGCTGATAGAGTTGGCCGCCACAATGATCGCAAATGCCCGGGCCTTTGGGTGGCCGGGAATCAACGTGAAACACTGCTTTGCAATCCGGGCAGGTGCGGCGCCCGCTCAAGCGCGAAACGACTTGCTCCAGCGGCAACTCGTAACTGAGCACAGCGTCGAGCTTTAACTTTTCTCCCACCAGAAGGTCTTGTAACGCCTCGGCCTGGGCGACGGTGCGCGGGAAACCGTCGAGCAAGAAGCCGCCTTCGCAACGCAGGCATTCCCGCCGCTCGGCAACCAGCGCCAGCACCGTCTCGTCCGGGACCAAGTCACCGCGTTGCATATAATCGAGCGCGGCAGTTAAGGCGGGCGTGCGTTGACATGCCTCCATTGCCTTTGCAGATCGGAAAATGTCACCCGTGGAGAGATGGCAGGTGCCAAGCTTTATGCAGATTAACTCAGCCTGCGTTCCTTTGCCGACTCCCGGAGCGCCAAGCAACACCAGGCGGCGGGGAATTCCGTCTCGTCGAGGAGGCAAATTGCACTGAGCATTTTCGCCTTGCAACCAGGCTTTTCGGTCTCGTTTCGTTTCCATCATCACAATTAGATTTAACAGAGAGCGCCAGGGAGTGTCACATTACGTTGTCCAAACACCCCCGCGACTCGTTTCGAGCCCGAACGCCAACTGTCTGGTTGCAATCTCGCCCTAGAGCCACGAACCCTCCACCCATGGATTGGCGATTGCTCCCCCTCTTTTGACCGGCACCCGTTTCAGAAACCGATCGGTCTTCTTCGGGATTCTTCCAGCGTCAAACGGTTCGCGCAGCAAACCGGCAGGAGCGATGTTGCTATAGGATAGATTACCGGCGTCCGAAATGATGCGTGCTGCTGCCCCGCGCGCCGCCACGGCGGCTGCCGTTGTAATTGCGAGTGCCACCATATCCGTTGTGGATCGAGACGACGGTGCTGGCGCCGCCGTAACCGATACCATAATAAGACGACGGATAACGGTAATAGGCGCACCCCGAGGATCCATAAGGAATCACGTAGAGGGTAGAGGCGGGGTCGTAATCGGGAGCAGGCTGGACGCAAAGGGGAGGTGATTGAACGCAGAGTGGCGCGGCCTGAGCGTTGCCGGGGTCGGCATTGGCGGTGGCCTGCCCTATGGCTGAAGCCGCTGCCTGAGCTTGCAGCGCATTTTGATTTGCCACGTCCACTGGCACGTTCCTGCGCTGATCCAGCATAACGTTGATCACCTTGTCGGAAACGCCTTCGTTGCGCAGATTGACAATATCCTGGGGACCGAGGTTATAGATCGTCCCGGAGTTCTGGATGTAGTTGAGGGTGACGTCTTCGCTGATTTGCGCGCGACTCAGCTTGACCACATCGTCAACACCGTACGGCAATTTGGGCGGTGCGCTGTCGCTGGGGGGCGGCGTTGCGGTTCCTGTTGAGGCTGGCGCGGAAGTTTGCGCAGTGGTGCCAAAGGCCACCAGGGAAGCCGCGCCGACGATCAAGAACAGGTTTATTCGAGAAGTCCGCGTTTTCATAACACAGTCGTTTATTGTTTTCGCCTTAATCTCGGCGCGATAGGCCGGACCGTCAAGTCCTGAACAACTTCTCTGACACCGGGCTTGGACCCGCGCTCATCTACGCCGTCCATACTTCGACGGCGACGACGGGACACTTATTCGAGGCCGTTCGATTGTCATCTTCTTACTCTTACTAAAGCGGAATGGGAGACTCCGGTCCAAAGGAGGAGTGAGAGGAGACTGCATGGGCTGCGGTTCATGCCATCAGATTGCTCAGGAATCTGGTGCCAGTTTGTATTGTCAAATATCAATCCATTCCCTATCTATCACGCGTGCTCCGACCCTCAGGCGGATGAATTGGTGGCCGGGTGGAGATTGCCACGGTTGGAGATAATTGCGCTTCGACGGCTGGATTTGTTAAAAATGAAGATCAAACTTGCACAATTCGGTTTAGGCCCCATTGGGCTGGAAACATTGAAACTCGCCGCGACCAAATTGTGGGCGGAAATCGTCGGCGGCATCGATATTGACCCGGCAAAGATTGGCAAGGACCTGGGTGAACTGACCGGGACCAAAGCGTTGCGGGGACGACGGGTCTATGGTTCGCTGGAAGAGTTGGTCGCGCAAGCAAAACCGGACATCATCTTCCATACCGCCGTTTCCAAATTCAAAGTTGCCTTCCCGCAGATTGAGCCGATGGCTCGCCAGGGCATCAGCGTGGTTTCTTCGTGCGAGGAATTGCTCTTCCCCCAACTCCGCGAACCAAGGCTGGCGGCAAAGCTCCACAAAATCTGCCAAGACGCCGGCTCGCGCATCGTTGGCACCGGCGTGAATCCCGGCTTCGTCATGGACGTTTTGCCGGTGTGCCTGACGGGGGTCAGCCGGAAAGTCCGCGCGCTCCATGTGCAACGCGTCGTCAACGCCTCAACCCGCCGCGCACCCCTGCAAAGGAAAATCGGCAGCGGCTGGCCGCCCGGTGAATTCCGACGCTTGTTCAAACAAGGCAAAGCCGGTCACGCCGGGCTCAAGGAATCCCTCGCCCTCATCGCCCACTGCCTTGGCTGGCGGGTGGAGACAATCGTGGAAACCGGCGACGCAGTCGTGGCTGACCACGATATTCGCACGCAGCACCTGGAGGTGAAGAAAGGCCAGACTTGCGGACTACACCAGCGCGCCGAGGCTAAGGTGGATGGAACAGTTCGCTTGACTCTGGACATCAAAATGTATCTGGATGCAGCCAACCCGCGCGACGCGGTCCAAATCGAAGGCGACCCGCCGCTGGACGTGGTCATCAACGGCGGAGTCGCGGGCGACCAAGCCACAGTCGCAGCCCTGGTCAACACCGCCCGAGGGTTGCTCCAGGCACCGGCGGGGTTGCTGCTGATGACCGATCTGCCGGTGCCGCGGATGGGGTAAGGTCTCTGACATCTTTCTTAACCGAGGACTGCCTCAAATGGTTCGCCAAGGCATTGCCATCGTGTTCTTGCCAGTCTGGATTCAAGAAACCGTAGCCGCCAACGGCAGCCGGCGCTAATCTTTCTTAACCGAGGACTGCCTCAAATGGTTCGTCAAGGCACTCGATGAACGTCGAGGAGATGAAGCCGCGGACCTGTTGAAATCTCTTAGCGTACGAGTCGATAAATCCTTTACGCCAGCATCGTTTGTCGCCGCTGCCAAGGTCGCAAAGGAGGGCGCGTCTCCAAAGAAAACCGTTTTAAGAACGGCAAGCGCATAACGCTCAAAAATTGCGTGTCGTTTTGGGTCGGCATTACCGCAAAGCACCTCCGCCAACCAGTCGGTGGGTTGTTCTGGGTCCGTATGCGTTGCGTTTCGCACCCGCAGGGTAAACAAGGGACCAGACAGGCCAGCCACAATTTGCTTTGCGTTTCCATTAGCGTTGCACCGACTCGGCTCGGCCTGGAGCACCGCACAGGGTATGTGCAACCCTTTCGCCACTTCGGCTCCTTTGTGACCTGCATCCACTGGGTCCAAGCCCACCCAGCAGCGCACCTGACCGTTGGTCGATGCCGCCAGTAAAGTGCATAGTCCTCCCATAGAAAACCCCATGAGCGCCCCTGCCCCGCTCGGCTCTGGTTCGGTAATCAGCGTCTTGGAATTGATACGGTCGAGCAATTCTCTGATGGCCTGGCTGTTCCGGTCGTGGTCAGCCCAGGCGGGAAGGTCTGGAACCGCAACGATGAATCCGTTGGAGGCCAACAGACTTCCCCATCCCGCCATGTTCAATCGGCTTCGGGAGAAGCCGTGCGCGACGACTACTACCGGCGCCTTCTTCAAGCCTGCTGGAAGATAGAAATCTACTGCCACTTCTTTTCCGGTCAGCTTCACTTTTCGCTCGGATTTCAAAACTCCTTCCGCTGCGCTCCAAGCGGGAGAGCGGCAGCTTGTGAGAATCGCAATCAGTCCCATCAACAGAAAGGCTGAGAGCGGCAGTCGGCCATGCCCCGCACCACTCATGCCGCTGGCCCAACTGCAAGACAGGGGGGCGTTCTCGTCGCAGCCAAATCACAAGGACTGCACGGTCCTCGCCTTCCTGCAATGGCGGCCAGCCCTTGCTGCGTTACTTCCACATTCGAGACTTTAACGATCACGTAAGAATTGTGCTCGCGATAAACAAGCTTGTCCAAAACAAAAATGGCCG
>JBAXTC010000485.1:0-6118 GCA_037130375.1 Verrucomicrobiota bacterium
TCACCAGCAGGTCGAGCGGAAAGTCTCGCGGAATAGCCTGCCGGATGCGCACCGAAATTCTTTCCCCGCGGTCACGTGTCCGCTCCATAATAACGAGCAAATCCACGTCGGAGTCCTCCGTGGGATGGCCGCAGGCCTACGAGCCGAAGAGCACAATTCGCTGGGGGTGAAACTCCCGTGCAACCGCCTCGCTGAAGGCGCGAATTTGTGCTCGCTTGACCATGACGACATCATGGGTCGCACACCGGCGCAAACGACCGATCCAGCGGCCCGCCACTGACTATGGCGACGCAGCCAACGCTTCGAGTTCCCGGAGCAGGAAGGGCAGATTGGGCGTCTCGAAGCTCATCTCTGGCGCAGGAATACGGTGGTGGCGAATGTCCGGAGGCACATGCTTGTGGTGCGGGAAGGTTGAGGCGAGCGAGGGATCGTTCGGGTGCGGAAAATCGTCATACCAGCAGAGTCGCTCTTTGCCCCGGTGGAACTCGTAGCGATTTGAGCGGGACCTCCGGCATCAGTAGGCGGGCTGAAACCGCAGCGTTTCCTCCAGGCTTCGGGCCTTGAGTTGCCTGTCGTAGTCCGCTTTACGCCGGCGCCAAGTCTCGTAAATGCCCTTCCACCGGCTGAAATCGGCGCGGGTTTCATCGAACTCGTCGTAGCGCGCCAATTGGCCGGCGGTGAGCGCGGCGTAGAAGTTCTCGTTCAACACGCCGTATTTTTCCTCGTAGAGCGTCAAGCGCTACTCCAAGAGTTTCATCGCCTACGCCGAAGGCCCGCCAGTTGTTCCCCGCGTTGCTCGCGGACCGCCATCACCACAGAGAGTGAGAGTGAGATTGAGATTGATCTGACAAGGATTTGCTCTTAGATTGTTTTATGGGCACATCTGCGTGAAATCTGTGGCTGAGCTTCAGCAGTGCAGGCTGCCGTCGAGGAATAGAACTATGGTTTTGAGGCCCATGCCGGAGGGGAAGGCGCCGCGCGCGAAGTTGCGCGGTGGTCAGTGGACGGCTTTGATCCTGTTCGGACTGATGGTTTCGCTTCCGGCCAGCCACGCTGCGCCTTCATTGCGCGTGACCAGCTTTGGCCGGGACGGTGTATTGATGTGGACGAATGCTCCCGTGCCCGGCGTTTGCACCCTCCAAACGGCCAACACACCGCTCGGCCCCTGGGTTCCTGGGCAAAACGTCTTCGCCACCAACTCCGCCGGCAGGCTCACCAGTCCCATCGATGGCGGAACTCGCTTCCATCGAATGCAGGCCGCCGATGTCTCGCCCACACTGCAAGGGTTCACCAACCTGGTTTGGGCCTACGGAATTCTCGAAACCATTGCGGGCAATGGCTTTGGCCGGATGGATGGCGTCAGTTACTGGTCCGCGGCCTATGAAGGCGGGCGGGCGACGTCGGCGGCTTTGTCGCGACCGCACATTGCGATGGCCGACCGCGCAGGCAACGTTTATATCGCTGACGAAAACAGCCAATCGGTGCTCAAAGTCGCCCTGGACGGCACCATCCGCACTCACGCTGGCAATCACCTTGCCGGATTCAACGGCGAAGGGCCGGGCGCAGCCATAACCCTCCAGCTCAATCAGCCTAACGGTCTCTGGGTCCGCGCTGATGGCACCGTCTATGTCCTGGATACGAACAATGGCCGTGTACGACGCGTCACCACCAACGGCATCATGGCGACCCTGTTCCTTGCCACCACGGATGGCTCGGCGCTCAACACTGGACGGGGCCTTTGGGTCAAGGACGACGAATCGCTGGCCTATTTTTGCGCCGGGACGAAGGTGCGGAGTTGGACCCCCTCGGGCGGGCTGCACACGCTCGCCTCGGGCTTTTCCGAACTCGGCACCCTGGCGGTCGAAGCCAGTGGCGACATCATCGTTTGCGACCGGGGCGCCAATTATGTCTATCGCGTCCATCCCGATGGCTCGCAGGTCACGCTGGCTGGTAATGGCGGGACGATAGGGGGAGGGGATGGATATCCGGCGTTGGTCACCGGCCTCTCCGGCGTCCGCAGCCCCTGGCCCGTGCCCACGGGCGGCTATCTGCTTCTGTCTCACGAAGGCTGCCAGCTTTGGTACCTGGACAGCGCCGGCATCATCCACCTCCTTTTGAACGGCGGTGGCGGCACCACGCACAGCGGCGATGGTGCATTCTTTTACGATCCGTCGGTTCAAAAAATCAGCGAAGGACGTTGTGTCACTATGGATTACGGAGGTAATATCCTGGTTTGTGAAAGTGACTATGGTTATATCCGCCGCATTCGGTTCCAAAGAATGGCTTCTCGCTAACGGGTTATGGCCCAGGACCACCGATTACCTCAGCAACGCTTCGAGCTGAAATACCTCATCAATGAGGGAATCACGCATCGGCTCCGGGACTTTGTCAGCAGTTATCTGGAATTGGATGATTACGCCGCCGGCCAGCCCAATCGCTCGTATCCGGTTCACAGCCTGTATTTGGACTCGGATGATTTGAAGATTCATCACGACGGGGCCAACGGCACGAGGAACCGTTTCAAGCTGCGCTTGCGCTATTACGACGATCAGCCCAACACGCCGGTCTTCTTTGAGATCAAACAGCGCGCTGACAACTGCATCATCAAACAGCGTTGCGGGGTGCGTCGCGAAGCAGTTCCGCTGCTCCTCGCCGGCCAACTGCCTGAGCCGGGGCATCTGCTCTCCTGCGAGCCCCGCCATTTGGTGACGATGCAGCGATTCAACCTTCTGCTGCACCAGCTCAGTGCCAGGCCGAAGTTGCACAACCACTATCTGCGCGAGGCATGGGTCAGCCCCCACGATAACTTGGTGCGTGTCACCTTTGACCGCCACACTTGCGCCGAGCCTTTTTTTAAGGCCAAAGCGGTCGTGAACATGCAGCAGCCGGTCCCGGTCTTCCCGGAATCCGTCATCCTCGAGATAAAGTTTACCACCCGCTTCCCGAATTGGTTCAACGAGTTAGTGCGCAGATTCAATCTGATGCAATTCTCTTCCGCCAAGTATTGTGAAGGCGTGGAGGTGGTGGGCCCACACCGCTTTCATGACGGCGACCATGCTCAGGACTGGCAGGCGACGCCCCGGCTCACACCCGCAACTCTGGAAAAGGCGCGCCAACTTGTCCCGGCCATGTCGATCAGGCTTTTATGAACGAATGGTTTTTGCACGGTGATTACGGCGCAGTCCCAACCAATTACATTGCACTCACCATCGCCTTGCTGCTGGCGTTTACCTGCGGTCATGCGATTGCCTGGATGTACATGTTCACTCACACCGGGCTTTCCTATTCGCGTTCGTACGTCAACACGTTGGTTCTCATGCCGGTGATTGTCGCGCTGGTGATGATGATTCTGGCCAATAACCTCGTGTTGGCCTTCGGGCTTATGGCCATCTTCGCCATGGTTCGCTTCCGAAGCATTCTCCGCGACACCCTTGACACGGCTTACGTGCTGGCCGTGATTGTGATTGGCCTGGCTTGCGGCACATGCAAGTTCACCTCCGCCATCATCGGCTGCCTGGCGACGCTGGCGATCATGTTTTACTTCTGGGCCACGGCCTTCGGCACTCGCCAGCGCTACGACCTTATCCTCAACATCCAGTGGGTCCGCCCCGCTGCCGATCTGGCCCAGTTGCTTCAACTGCTCCACCGCCATAGCCGCAGCCTCCAGTGTGCCAGCCAGCGCTCCAACGAAGGCTACGCCGGCATCGACCTTTCCTACCGCCTGCTCCTGCGGGATCCTGCCCGCGCCCATGAGATGGTCGAGGAGGTCCGTGCCCTGGAAGGCGTAGCCAGGGTGTCCAGCGTCCATGCTGGTGACGAATCTGAATTATGAAATCAGAATCTCGATTGACTGTTCCCATCCCCATCCAGCAACGCTGGCGCGATGCGCGCATGCGCGTCCTTCCCATTCTTGTCTTTGGCGCCGCGCTCTGTGCGATTGCATCCTTATGGAGGGACCACGTCGTCTCACCATCTCTGGTGGGCCAGGCCGAACCAGTCATCGCGAACGTGTGCTCTCAGAAACCCGGGTTGCTTGCGCAATTGAGCGTCACGCGGTTTCAAAAAGTCAAAGCCGGCGACCTCATTGGGCAGGTCGTGGTCGCCGATCCAAGAATCCTGGACGCATCCCTTGCCGTCATCCGCGCTGAAATCGAACTGCTGCGGGCCGATATGAAACCGGTTGCCGCGCAGCAACGCACCGCCATCGGCTACAACCGGCTGCGTCTCAACTGGATGAAGGAACGCACCCGACTTGCCAGCACCCAGGTCAGCCTGCAATTAGCCGAAACGGAATTCCACCGCGCGGAGGAACTGTTTAAGGGGAAAATCACGTCGCAGCAAAAGCTGGACGAAGCCAAGGCGACCTACCAGGGGTTGCAGCAGCAGGTTGTGGAGTTGACCCGGCTGGTCGCCGAGGGGGAACAGAGTTTCAAGACCTTGCAGCTTACCAATGCCACCGAAATCACCATGGTCTCCGAAAACCCCCTGCTCGCGGCTATTGCGGTGCAGGAATCCAAGTTGCGGCTCACCGAGGCCGAGCTAAGCCCCATTGCTTTGAAGGCTCCCATCGATGGCATCATCAGTATGATTTACCATCGCTCGGGGGAAGCCGTGACTGCGGGACAGTCCATCGTGACAATCGCAACGCTCAACCCGGTGCGCATCGTGGGCTATCTGCGTCCTCCCTTCTGCGATGAGCCACAGGTCGGAAGGCGGGTGGAGGTTCGCACCCGTGGGCTGCATCGGGAGGTGGGCTCGGCCCAAATCATTGAAGTCGGCGCCCAATTGGAAAGTCTCCCCCCCACCTTCCTGGGGCCTGTAAAACTCGCCAGCGTCGAGATGGGTTTGCCCATCGACATCAGCCTGCCTTCCAACCTTAAAATCCGCCCGGGCGAACTGGTGGACATAACCATCCTTTCCAAAGACTGATCGTCTGGGGTGCCTCGGGAGGTTTCTATCATGCGCGCGCTTCTGTTGCTTGCGTGCGGCGTATCCCTCTGGGCATCGGCTGCCGAGAGTCTTCGGGTAATCAGCCCCTTCCAGTACTCCGGCATGTGCGATGCCTCGGGCGCCGTTGCGGTCAGTTCGAATCTCTTCGTCGTCGCTAGTGACGAGGATAACATCCTGCGAATGTATCGGACCGACCAACCCGGCGGACCCGTCAAACAGTTCGATCTCAACGCCTTCCTTCGAGTCCAAGGCAAGTCCATCGAAGCAGACATCGAAGCTGGCGCCCGCATCGGCGACCGTGCTTTCTGGATTGGCTCTCACGGCCTCAACAAAAACAGAAAAGAGCGCCTCAATCGCCACCGTCTCTTCGCGACTGACATCAAGGTGATTGGTGGCGAGGCAACCCTCACCCCGGTCGGCAAGCCCTGCAAGCGGTTGCTGGACGATCTGCTCCGGGATTCCAGGTTCGATCAGTTTCATCTTGCAGATGCCGCGCGCCGTGCTCCCAAAGAGCCAGGCGCGCTGGACATCGAGGGTCTTTCGGCCACCCCCGAAGGCCATCTCCTGATCGGCTTCCGCAATCCCATTCCCGCAGGCAAGGCTTTGCTCATTCCGCTGCTCAACCCAAATGAAGTCATCGCGGGCAAACCCGCCAGGTTCGACTCGCCCATCCAGTTGGATTTGAGCGGACTCGGAATCCGCGACATCGCCTGGCATGGCGGAACCTATCTCATCATCGCCGGCCCATACGACGGAGGCGGCCACTTCCGGCTCTATCGTTGGGCTGGGGCGGGCACCACACCGAGGCTGGTGCATGTGGATCACTTCAATAACTACCATCCTGAAGCGCTCGTCATCTACCCGCAGCTCGGCCTCCGCCAATTTCAAGTCTTAAGTGATGACGGCACGTTCCCCATCGATGGATGCCCCTGCAAAGACATCAAAGACTTGAACCGGCGAACGTTCCGCAGCTTCTGGGTGACGCAATAGCGAATACATAGTGGCCGGCTCGCGCAACACGCCTGGCTCGAACATCCCGAGCGCGCCACACTCCAATGCGTGCGGTGGATTCGCACCACGGCGGGATAAATTGATTATGGGCAGAAGGGACAGACAAAACATGAAGACAGAAAGATTACAGACAGAAAAATGGGAAAGGATCGGTTCT